>NZ_JQKG01000015.1 GCF_000745915.1 Deinococcus misasensis DSM 22328 | reverse complement strand
GGGGGTGAATCACACAAAAAGGTCTCTGTTCTGGGCTTCTGAGGAAATCTTGTGCAGAACGGTGTTTTGGTGGTGGTGGGTTTTGAACCACACAAAAAGGTCCCTGTGTCTACAGGTGGCTTTTGCTGGGGCTTTTGCTGAAACCACACAAAAAGGTCTCTGCTGGGCCCGGGACAAACCACACAAAAAGGTCTCTGTTCTGGGGACAAACCACACAAAAAGGTCTCGGGTCAGTCTTTCCATTCAATGTGGATGCGTTTGGCTCCGAGGGCTTTCAGGATTTTGAGGGTGGTGCCGACCAGCAAACTGCGACTGCCAGAGAGGTACTGGTGGATGTTTTGTCTGGGTTGTTTGGCGGCTGGGTCGATGGCCAGCCCGAGGCTTTCTTGGGTGTGGCCTTGCTGGGCCATGCGGGTTTTGAGTTGTTCGGCCAGTTGTTGTTCGAGGTCATCGTGTGTCATGCCCAAATGATACTGTATATCCGAGAGATTGACAAGTATATCGGAATGATGTACAATGAAATCACCTGAGAGGACAGACCGCCTGGCAGCAAGCGTCCTCTACAGGAATCCCAGTTGAGGTGGAATCAATGAACACTCTACAAACCCTCTCCAGCAAAATGCAAGACAAAGGCTACCTGAAAGTGGCCGCAACCATCAGCGAGCGCGAATGGATGGACACCCCCGCCCAAACTTTCAACGTTGAAGCCACTCGCACCGGCGACACCGTGGAAGTGCACGTGAACGGCAAACTGCAAACCATCGAAGACGCCGCCCGCTGGATCCTCAAAGTTGTTAACACCCTCGATGCTTCCGGCAAGCGCATGCAGTTCCAGCCCGTCACCACCGAAAGCATCGACCTTGCCGAAACCACCCTCAGCTTGGGTGAAGCCCACCAGTTTCACCGCACCCTCGGCGAAATGAACAAGGGCACCGGCATGCGCGTCAATCAGAAAGAACTCGCTTCCCGTGTCACTGGCCGCACCATCACCAGCTTCACCGAAATCAAACGCGGCGAAATGCGCGAAATCATGGACTACTTGCAGGCCGCCATCGAAATCCACAAGCGCAGCAACACAGGTGCTGGATGGGTGGTGGCCGTATGAAAGGCCCCGCCTTTTCCTCCCTCGCCCGCCTGTGCTCATCCTGCAAAGAAGTCAAAGATGCCGACTGCGGCAACTGGGTGCGTGGCAAAACCGAATGCCGCACCTGCGTCAACAAAGCCGTCTCCAAAGCCAGAGAAGAATTCTACGCCCGCAAGGACGCTGAAACACACTTCCGCCAGTACATCAATCAGAGGGCTTCCTGATGTGCCGCCCTGCCTTCCCATGGCAGGATTTCCCTGAAGCCATCTTCCGCAACCAGCAAGACCCCGTGGTTGAAAGCCACATGCCTTGCCAGCATTGCCACAACGGGCTTGTCGTCGTGGACGTGCCCGAGTACGGCAACCAGGAAGTGGAGTGCGCCAGATGTTGGGGCACCGGGGTTGTACAGTCCGCAGTGGAAGAGGAAGCCGCATACATCAACGCGCTCATGCAAGAAGGGGACCTTGAGCCCCTTCCTGCAAGCAAAATTCTGGCTCTGGAGATGGCAGCATGAAAAACACACCCGCACCCCGCACCCCCGAAGAAATCGAAGCCCTCAAACGCAGTTGGGCTGCTGACCCCTGCTGGGACATTGAGGCCACAGAGGGCTTCGAGGCGCACCGCGAAGAACTCCAGCGTTTCAGCGAAGAAACCCAGGCTGAATGGAAAGCCGAACGTGAACGGCTCGTGCTGATGCGCGCCCAGAAAAACGGGGTGAGCGTCGAAGCCCAGGAAGCCATTGATTCCCTCGGCCACCGGGCAGAAGCCAGTCAGGAGCAAGCAACCCGCATCCTCATCCACCACCTCGGGAAGCACCTCGACCATGAATGCAAAGCCGAGCTGGGCGATGTGATCGCCTTGACCATCGAAGCCACCAGAGCCACCCTCCTCAAAGAATTGCTGGTCCGCGGGATCATCCAACCTGAGGCGCTGAAGTGAAACGCCTTTTCCCAGAGGACCTTGAAGCGATCATCGGCAAAATCGCCACCCGCAAACTGCTCGAAGCCCACCCGCACCTGTTCACCCAGCAGGCCCTGGAAGGGGACGTGCACGAAAACGTCCCTTTCCGTCGCAAAGAACCCTGGGCAGGGGCCACCCTTGACCTGCAGATCAACGGGAGCTGGGTGACTTTCGGTGTTCCGGCGAAGCTCATCGACCAGACCCGCAATGCGATCGGGCAGGCACTTGCATTGAAATGCACCCTCGGGGTGAGGGTCAACGAAGGCCTCATCGAGGAGATCTGGATTACAGAATGACCGCTTGGCACGGGGTACCCCCCCGTGCCTTTTGTTACACTGAGAGAGGTGCTCATGATTCCCGATGCAGAAAAATTGAATGTATTGATCCACCAGCACGTGGAATGGTCGGCTTTTTATGCAGAGGTTGAAGCCACAAACCGTTATGCTGACCTGCTGGCTGCCCTGCGGCAGTTGCCGGACTCCAGCATCCGGGACGCAAGGATCGCCCGGATCCTGTCCAGGCTCGGCCAGATCGATGAAGCTCTGGCGTTGCTGTACCAGCACAAGGGCTGCCAGTTGTGCAAAGCTTGGTACTTTGCCATCCTGACCCGCAGGGCCAATGAAGCGCAGTTGAAGATGATGGCTGAGAGCCTCAACCCGGACATCTCAGTGAATACTGGGACGGATGTGGAAGCAAGGTTCCGCCTGCTGCTCGCAGTCGCCACCGCTGCAAACCAGATCGGGCGTCACACGCAGGCCGACATTCGGATGTTTGATGCAATCAAAATCGCCAAAATGACCGGCGACCAGAACGCCGAGTGGATTGCTTCCTATGAAATGGCACGCATGCGTTTGTTCCGGGGTGATTTTAGTGCAGCCACCCATGCTTTTAAGGGTGTCATGCAGGGTTGCGTGCCCAACAGTTTGATGTACGTCGGCTGCCAGGAGTACCTGGGGATGATCGCCTGGATGCAGTCATCTCCCACCACAGAATTGCCCCTGCACATGCAGAAAGCCATCGCTGAACTGCAAGGCCAGTTCAGTCGGGACAACTACGAAGAGGCACCGGAGGCATTCTTGCCGTGGATTGCCAAGTTGTTTCGCAAGTTGGGCAAACTCTACGAGCATTACCACCTGAATTTCATGCTGATGCACACCGAAGAGGTGGCCGACGAACGCCAGCAGCTCGTGGACGCCATCACCAAGCATGCCGGGGCCAACCGGGGTGAAATCAACGGTTTTGTTTCACATGCCGTTGTGGCCCTTGCCAAGAGCTTGCACCACGACCTCACCGCTCTGGAGCACCTCAACAGCAGTTTCCGGCACCCCACCACAGGCATTCCGGTGCTGGCCTTGATGTACTACGCCACCAAAATCCAGATTCATGCGAACCTCCCAGAGTTGCCTCGGGGCCCAGAGCTGGACCAAGCTGCAAAAATGATGGTGGGGCAGTTCAAACACCTTCCTGAAGGCGAACAGCAATTCCTGATCACGTGGATGAAAAACTTCACCCCAGTGGTCATGTACCTGCTGTCCGAGCGGTTCGGAGGGCTCCAGAAGCACGTCGAAGATTATGTGGTGGTCACCTACGAAAAGGCAAAATGGCGGAACAGAAAATACCCGGGTTGCCCCAAAAAATACATGGTTCGACTCGCTCTGGGGGTTCTGTCTGGTCAAAAATTGCCCCGCAGGGGACGCACCCAGGCTTACCGTCACCGGGAAGCCATGGAGCGGCACGGGGTGTACCCTTTGATCCTGCAGCCAGTGCTGGACTTGATTTCGCCCTTCATCAATCAAAAAGTGTGACCATGCTTTTGAGATTTCACGTGGTATTCAGCATACGTTTAGATCATGATGAGACGTATGCTGAGTCTGGTTCTTGTTGCCCTTTTCTCTCTGGCCACCCCTTCTGCTGCATATGCTGATGGAGGAAATCCTCCCGGGCCTTGCGCCAGTTGCTGAACTTCAAGATGGGACTTTGGACCCCCGAACCATTCGGGGGTTCTTTTTGGTCACACTTTTGCGGGGGTTGCTTGTCTTTGAGGCGTCAAAACACGCCCAAAAACCCCAAAAATTGACGCATGAGTGCATGGTGAAAATGTAAAGTGTGACCTTACAAACTTTAGGGGTTTTCACTTACCCCAAAACCCCCTTTTCAGATAGGTGTAATTCCTTAATTCGTATAAGTGTGATACCTTATTCAAACAACCCTGTAATAACCTGAATCGCAATATCTTGTGTTACGGAGGTTTTTTGTGACTGCACCATCGACAAATAGGAGCAACTTCCCCGCAGAATACCAATTGGATGGACTAGTCTGCATCGGGACAGGTCTCACCAGAGAACAACGCGACTTGCTGGAATCCGAATGGATTCTTTACACAAGTCGCCGGTATGGTGATGCGGACTACTATTATGTGGTCCAGCAAAACATGCAAGAAGTTGAAACCCTCATTTTGAACTGCAAATCATAAACAACCACAAGCACAGGTTGCAATTCGGCACCACCCCGGGAACCCCTCATGACAACAACCCAACATTTTGAATCCACTTACACCCGAGAGCTCACCGTGAAATTGACCCCTCGGGAAGCCGCCCTGCTCGCTAGGCGCTTCCCCCTGCAAATGCAGCCAGAAGGGGAACACATGCGGATTTTGGTGCAACCTGAACATTTCAGCGACGCAATGCGCGCAGCAGAGGCTCTGCATCAGCCCATAGGATCGCGCCAACTGATTTTGCTCCTGCAGGAATGAATGCCGAATCGCTCCGGTAAGTCCTCAGCTCATCGCCCACTTTGAACAACAAAAAGCCAGTGCCTTCATCTGGCTGCACGTAAAGGTGAATGCCCACAGCAATGGGCCATTCACCTTTGATTTCATCTTGAGCAACAATGTGCAGCGTCTCCGCTTCCAGACGCTGCACCGGCTGATCAAACACCCGCACCTCAGCCCACCGTTTCTGCGGGACATCAAAATAATCCCAAAACTCTTGATCCGTCATCCCCAGCACAGGCAGCAATTTCTGTGCAATCGGTTGGGTGATTTTGCGAAGATCTCGATTCCCAGAAAGGTAATGCCCCAAAGTGGTTCGACTGATCCCCGTGACGGAAGCCAACTCGTCAAGCGTCCACCGCTGGTTTGTTCTCGGATTGATGTGGCTCTTCATCCAATGCTTCAAAGCCAGCCCGGCATCCCTGGCATCAATGATCTTCTCTGGCTTGGGTGTTGCAACGGGTTTCCTTGGCATCTCTGGACCTTCCTCCAACCCTGCATTTAGGGTACTCAGTAATATAAATGATTCTATATCACGTATCACACGGAGCTTACAAACCTCTGGTTACACTTTTTGCTCATCTCTGCCCTCTGTAAAATTTGAACAATATCAAAAAGTGTGCCCAGCAGTTAAAGTGTTGACTTTCATTTAGACTGCTGAGTACAATAAGTTACACATGTACGTTTCTCCTCATAAACTTTTTGACCTCCTGAAGACCGCTGGTTTTGACGTGTCAGCCGAACGCCAGAAGCAACGGTTCGTCACAGAGTCAGGAATCAGCAAGGAAACGGCGTACAAGTGGTTCAGGAAACCCATCTACAACCCCACTTTCATGATCCTGAAGCAATACCGCGACTTTCTGAACAGCAAGCTGCCCGAGGACAAACAGATCGCCCGCTATGAGGACCTGCTCACTGAAAACGAGCCGGCCCCAGAGGAGTTCTTGCGTTTCAGGGCGCGTCGTCGCAGGAAGTCTCAGAAGGAATCAACCAGAACAGTCAGGTGACAAACCTGCTTTGTGGAGGTCTGCTTGTGCAGGCCGTGGATTCCTGTTGTTTGAAGTGGGCCAAGGCAACCGCACCCACCCCCAGAAACGCGGCACCGGAGTTGTTTGACAACCGTGCTTTTCCGGAACACCTGAAAGTCATTCAGGAAGGCCTGGCTGCAGTGGAGCAGAAGCCCCACTTGCGGGTTGCGCTGGACAGGTGACCCTTTCAGACGGAATGGAAGAAGCACATTTTGCAGTACAGGAAAGTCAACCAAGAAAACCAGTCGCCAGCCCTGAGGATGAGGGTGGTTCTTGCTCCAAGGGCAAGCGAAGGACCCGGTGTAATCGTGAGGTTCGTGCCGGTGAGGTTGGCTCCATTGCCCCAGTGGGAGCGTCTTGGGGACTGCGCCGCTTGTGGATGTGCGGCGGATCCACAACCCCAAAATCACGGCTGTACCAGATTGATGGAACCCACCCCGATGAGACATCGGAGCGCCCGTGGCTGCCGTGATGAGTGCCTGTCGCTTCAGAGGAGGGCAGGGCATGACTGTAACACCCGATCAGCGTTTCGCTGTGAGGGACCCGTGAATTTTTCTTCCTTGGCTGCCGGGCTTCCCCCCCGGTCCACCAGAACGAATCCAGACCTTTGCAGTCTCGCTGGGTGCCTCAACTTACAGGCCACGTCTTTCTGACCCAGTGAGAAATCTTCCCTGCTGGATTCCTTGTCTCCAGCCACACTTCCCCAAGTTCACGGTTCGGCATCAAGGCCCCGAGTTGCCTTGCGTTTTTCGTGTCACTCCAAGTGCTGGCCCCTCTCGGGGGGGCTTTTTTCATGAAACCCCCGCTCCCTTTTGGGGGCGTCATGGTCAGGTGGCTCAATGGCAGAGCAGCCCTTTCGTAAAGGGCAGATTGCAGGTTCGATTCCTGCCCTGACCTCCAGAATCCCATGAAGGGGTTCACCCCCACGCAGGCGCCAACCGGAGCGTGAGGGTGAAAGGAGAAATCTGATGGTTTCCAGACACATTAGCACCCTCAAAGCATCGGGGCAAGTGCGCAAGAAGCGGCTTTCTGCTTCTCTGGTGATGGTTTTGCTGCTGGTGGTCGAGTACGGCCTGTTTTCCATTCCGGCTTTCCGCGCGTGGCTCTGGCAGGTGGAAGGCATGAATTACCGCATGGTTGGTCTGGTGTTTCTGGCCACCCTGATTGTGACGGTGGTGGTCATTGCCGACCAGAAGAAACGGGGGGCGTGATGCTCGCCCTTTTGATCCTGCTGGTCTTCGCTGCCGTGGCATGCGTCGGGTTGTTCGCTGTGCCCACCGAGGATCTTTCCGAGTGCGTGTTCGAAGTGCACGAGGTGAAGGGTGGCTTCAGGGTGTTCAGCCGCAACGCCAAGGGTGAACTGGTGCCAGAGTCGGTGCTGGCTTCCAGTCGGGAGCGGGCGGAAGCTTGGGCCGAGCAGTACCGTTTGGGTGCCGCTCCAATTCGGATGTTCGGGAAAGCATGATGCCTTTCTTGGTTCTGGCCACCTTTCACCGGTTGGTGGCCAGAGCTGCACTGAAGTTCATGGTTGCGCAGGGGCCTCTGGTGTCGGATTTGCCGGAGGCTTGCGCTGAGGCTGCGAGGCTGCTGGAGTTGGCCCTTGAGGGCCTCTTGCGCGCGAAGGTGATCACTTCCGCTCAGGCTGCGCCGGACAACGTTTTGATTCTGACCCACCGGTCCAAGGAGTTGGCATGAAACCCAAGAGAATCACGGCCTGCCTGAGTCGGCCTTTTGGAGATTCCTTCGTCACCACCGTGAGCCCAGAGCGGCATGATTGTGAAGTGTCCGCCATGCGGAATTTGCTGGAGCACCTCGCAGAGCAAGGCATTCGGGTGGATTGTGGTGAGTTGAGCACCCACGCGTTTTTCACCTGCATGGCCGGTGAAGAAGTGATTGGCTTCAGTGTGCTCGACACGCTGGTCGCTGGGGGCGTCGAGGAGCGCAACGCAGTCACCGTGGCTGAAGCGGTGCTGCGGAAAGTCAAGACCCTCGTCCCGGATGAGGAATGGCCGATCGCAGAAAGAAAAGACTTCCCGCTGGGTGAGGTGCTCGACATTGCAGATGAGATGTTCACCGAGGAACTGTTCAATGCGGTGTTCATGGATTACCAGTGGATGTTCGCGCCTTCCTTCGTGGACTTACCCACCCTCGGGCCGGACCCTCTGGACCATCCGGTGATCATCGATCCTCTGGCTTTGACCCCTTATGAGCTTGGCTCGGTGGTTTCGGTGCTGGGCAACGCCGTGGCGAATGGTGAAATCACCAGCGAGGCGATGTTCAAGGCGGTTGGGTTGCTGAGGTGAGCGTGTGCGTTTGGCGGCGCGCACTGGGAGGGCAGCAAGTCATGTCCTTGCCTTCCAGAGTCCGCAAGCCCACCCTGGGGGAGAATTCAGGGGTGTCCGCGTGAATCGGGCAGGGGGCCATGCCGCGCCCCCTGGTGCCCCCGGAAGCAAGGCGGCATTGAAGCCCAGGCAGGGGTTTTCTCACCACTTCCTCTAACCTTTCCTGAGACGGTGGTGCCAAATTCAGGGACCTCTTTTGCGCCATGCCACTTGGTGGCGAACCTGCCAGAAGGGCGACGAACGTGGTGTTCTAAGAGCCCGCGCGCAGGCAGCATTCATGTCCCCCGGACCGCCAGCAGCTGCTGGCTGAAAACACCCCACGTTCGGGGTGGGTTCTGGAGAGAGCAAGCAAGCAAAGCAGCGCACACCCACAAGGAAACCAGTGTGGTTTTTTTGTGGGGATAAGGCGACTGCGGGAACCACGACCAGTCAGGTGCCTTGCATCTTTTTCCACTGGTTTTCACACCGAACGCGGCCTGCAGGGATGCGAAGCGCTGGAAATGGCACTTCAGCGTGAAGCCCTCCGGCAAGGTGCCCCTGTTACGGGTTCCCCCCTGATTGAGTGGCCCAGGGCAAAACACACTCCAGCGTCTGGCCGTCCACCTGTGAAGAGGGCGGTTGTGCAGCTCCCGGTTCTGCCTGACCGGGTTTTCATTTTGAGAGGAGGCAATTTGAGCAGCAGAAAGTACATTGTGAGGCGCGGCACGCAGGTGATCACCGCGCAAACCGGATTTGAGAGTCGCGCCCCGGGCGCAACTGCCGACCGGTGCTTCTTCTTGATGGTCTTCAAGGGCGAAGAGCACCCTGAGTCTGACGGTTACCTGGTGAACAACCTGAACGAAGACCCGTGTTACTTCACCCTGCAGGAAGTCGCGGAGCGTTTGCTGCAGCACCTGAAAATGGTGCCTGAAGGTTTGCTGGAAGCCCTGCAGTCCGACCAGAGGACCAACTCAATGGAGTGCTTCCCGGACGTGCACCTGCAGCTCCCAGCGAAACCCGAGCCGATCCCTCTCGATGGCAATGAGACGCCCAGCGAGGAGTTCATTCGGTTCATGGCGGCCTTCAAAACACTCACTCAGATGAGTTACCAGCAGATCACTGATTTTCTGTCCAGCAAAGGGCTTTCTTACAACAAGAAAAGCTTCTCGAATTACGCCAGTGGGCGGCGCGCCATCGGTCGGGACATGTGCCGCACGATCCTCAAAGCCCTCCGGCAGCACCCGCTGTACCAGAAGCACCAGGATGTGATTGAGCAGGCGAAAACCGTGGCGGCCAGTTCGCAATTGACCATCCAGTCCAACAAACCCATCGAGCCTTACGAAATTGCGGACTTCAAGAACCGGCACGGACTGGGATACAAGGAAATCTGCGCTTACCTCGTCACCCACGGGTTGGTGTTCTCACCGGAGGAGATTCAGGGTTTCGTTCGGGGTCGGGCCACGGTGCCCATCAGAGACACCCCCATGTTCCGCTTGGCTCTGGAGAACTACCGTGAAATGAACCCTCCTGCAGCACCACCATCTTTGAATGCAGTGCTCGGCAAAGAACCGCTTTTGCCTGAGCCGCAAGTCACCCAGCCGGCCACACCCAGAGTGCAAGGTGCGGTTCCTCAGGCTCCAAAAGAAGATGCTCCAGAAGAACCCCCTCCTTCCCTTACGGTTGCCCTCCAAGCAGAAAAGGAGCATCCAGAGGCTGCGCCTCCAACCGTTGAGGAGGTTGCTGCATTGCGGGCCCTGGTGATCCGCAGGGGTTTGATTGCGGTGGCCACGGACCTCGGGGAGAAAATCCAGTTTGTGGATTGAATGCATGAGAGGGAAGCGCAGTGGTGCGCGGCTGTGCCCAGGCTGCATGAACGTGGGCTGCCAGAAAAACAGGAGGCTGGGAAGCCCTGACCGCTACCACAGGGGAATCCAAGGCAAACAATCGCATGCAGGTTCAAATCCTGTCCCTCTCCATTGACCTCAGGAGTGTGCGTCAAAAACCCCCGGTGAATGGCCGGGGGAATTCTTTCTTGCACAGGAGACACATGAACAGATGGAACATTCCACCCCCCAGATGCCTGTTCTTTCAGGAGGACACCACCCTGACTGTGGCGGTGAACCTCACGCCCTGCAACTGCATTCACCCAGACGTCGGGGTGGACACCCCTTACGGCAGGAGTGCCGTTGAGCTCGGGTGCAGCGGGTGCGGTGCTTATGAAGCGAAACCCACAGGGGTGCAGCATTTCAAGTTGATCATCTGGAATCCAGAGACCGACCATGCCCGGGTGTTCTTGAGGCACCATGAAACCAACAAAGTCTGGTTTGGCAGGCGGATCCCAGTTGGGCAGGTGTTGTTTGCCGCCGGTGAGACCGTGAATGATTTCTGTGCCAGTGAATCAGCGATTCCGCAAGGCTGGATTTTTCACGGCACCAGTGATGAATTTCACGAGGATGGCCAGCCGGAACGTTTCTCTTTGTCTTACAGCAAAGGGGAAGTGCACCTCGACTGGGTGAATGTCAAACGCGTCAACATCGAAGAGGTGCTGAGGGTCGCTGGGCATGAAGTGGTCGTGGAAGTCGTGCAGATGCAGGCTTTCAGTTTCGAAGAAGACACCGAGATTTACGTTGCCCCGAGCCGCGAGGAACTGCTGGCCTTTCTGGTCGGCGTGCGCAAGTTGACCGTCGGCGTGGATGTGAACCTCGAGGACCTTGAACCGGCCAGTCTGGACACCAAACTCAAACTGGATTCCGGTGAGTGGATCACCGTCGCGGATTACGTCATGCAGTTCGAAATCACCAAGCCGTTGCAAGTCTCCACCGGGCACAATTGACCCGGTTTTCTGCCACCTGAAGGTTCATTCCATGCCGGGTTCAAATCCCGGGGGTGGCTTCCACAGCAAAACAGAAGCTCGCTGGGGTGAACTCCTAACAGGTGAGAGGTTCACTCTGGCTTTCGTTTGGTTCGCCTGCAGGATCGTGGTTGGCTCAGCAGGCAGCCAGAACAGGAAGTGGGTTATGTGAGCGGTTACAAGCGATAAGAGTTGACTGTCAGACACCCCGGAACCCATTTCTTCCGGGGTTTTCATTCCCCGAAAGGACACCCATGCATTACACCATCACCCAAGAAACCGTGAACCTGCTGCAAGAACGCATCGCGCAGCTCAAGCCAGCGCTCAAAGGCGATTACAGCGCCATCCGCACCCTCAACGAACTCGAACACTACCTCGACTCCGGCCTGCACAAAACGCCCTTCCCTCCCTTCGACCACATCCGGGAGACCCCAGCCGATTACAACACCCAGATCCTGATTCCACTCGGAAACCACCTCGCAGCACACGGCATGACCCTCGGGGCTGCGGTCGGCACCCTCGACGACCCCTCCCACACCTCCACCACCTTCACGTCACCAGATGCCGGAAGCACCCTCACCCTGGCAGCCGAGCAGCTCGCCAACCGACTCAAAGGCCGCAAAGGCATCCTGGAGTCCTTCGACCCGAACAACACCTGGAACCACAGCGCCATCGAAGTCACCTTGAAATCCTTCAACAGCGAAATCATCGTCACCATCGACGGATACGACACCAACTGCAACCCCGGAGATCTCATTGTTGACCTGACTGGAGAAGCGATCCGAGAGGCGGCAGTGGAGCAGTACGGAACCCCCGAACTTGAATTCAGGGAACCCAACGGGGACATCACCCTGGTGGATTTCGATTTGATTTCAGACCGCGAAATCCTCGGGATGGTTGTGGAAGCGCGCGTGGTGAAACACCAGCCGGGCGGCTCCAAGCAGCAGGACTGAAGCAAGCCACCCGGTCACGGGCCTTTCGGGGTCACGCCCCGAGGGTGGCAGTTCAGGTTCGCGGTGCGGGCCAGCAGTTCCCGCGCAAAGCGAACCAATCCGAACAGAAAGAAACGGTGACAGCCTGCTGGGTGCTTCATACCAAACACATTTGCAGGACTTTGATTGCTCTCAGGTTCCGAGCTGCAGGGCCGGAGTGGAGGTGAGAACAGCAGGTTTCGACCTGGGATCATTTGACGGTAAAGGACCGTTGCCATAACCCCCGTTCCGGGCAGGGGGTCCACTTGCCACATGCCTCCTGCACTTGCAACGCACCACCCTCACAGGCCCGGAGTGAGGTTTTTGATGGACCACAAAACCAGAAACCACAACAGAAAACCCGGAATTCAGGGCAACCAACCATGTGAATTCCGGGAGAAAGGCTTGCATGCATCATACAACACTGACGTTGAAAAGCACCCCTCTCAGGGACTGCACCATCCACGAGCAAGGCAAAGCCGTGCAGGTGGAATTCCGTTACGGTCGCGCCGTGTACACCTTCAGGGCCACTGCCAGCGTCAAAAAAGGCGAAGTGGTTTCCTACACAGGGATCGTTGAGCCGATCGTTGGCAAGAGGCCCCCCGAGAGGCGCACCTACAAAAAGCTGGCGGATTTCGTGCAGGACGTTCGAATTGAATTCGTGCAGTTGTTCATCCCCATCCGGCATGAAGTGTTCTGCGAGAACGTTGACCTGTTTACCGTGGAAGGCCTGCTGGAAGGGTACGGCTGCAGCTTCTACGCCACGCGCTCTGGACTCTGGGCAGTGGCATGGAAAGCCTCAAGCATGCCAGCGGCGGCCTTCAAGTACTGTGATTCCTTCGATGAGGCCTTCCGGTATGTGCTGGGCTTCTACCGCGATTACCGGGAAATGAACGCCCCTGTGGTGGCCTGACATGGACATCCAGGATGTTCACAAGCTCCGCGAGAAGGCCACACCCGGACCTTGGAAGGTCACCCATGAACAGGTGATCATCTCCGAAAGTGGAGAAGTCATCTGCTCCTTCATGGCCACCCACCCGAGGGTGAAGCACAACCTGCGCCTCATCCGGAAACTCCCGGAGGTGCTGGATTTGCTGGACCGGCAGCACCTCCGGCTGCTGGATCTCGGTGGCCACGTTCGGGATGTCCCTGAGCCTGAAAAAGAAGACCCTCAAACGTTTGAGGTGTACTTCCACAGGTACCTCGGGCCGATCATCCCCAAGCACAAAGAATCCGCGCAGTCCCTGCTGCGGGCCGTGGCGACCCGCTTGCTGCTCGAAGCGGAACGCATCGAACAGAGCATCAACAATGAAACGGAAACCATTCCGAAAGCCGAGGAAAAGGATGTTTGAAGACCTCAAAGCCCGCGTGGCCCACCAGCAGGAACATGGGGCTGAGCACTCCCTGCTGACCGTCCAGCAACTCAGCGACCTGCTGCAAGAAGTGGACGCCCTGACCGCCGCCTTGAAAGCCACCCATGACCTGTTCGAACTGCAAAAACAAGGCACCCCGAGGTCCGTTCCCAACCAGAACACCGCACTTGAGTACCTCAACGCCCTCGGGAAAGCGGAACGCAGGGCGCACCTGCTGGTTGAGGAGCGCATGAAGGCTCATGGGCTCAACAAGGCCACCCCATGAGCCTCGAAAGACAAGAGAACATCAAATTGCTGATGGCCTTGCGGAAACCCAAAAAGACCAACGACCTGCTGCTGGAACTGTGCCTCACCAAAACCCAGCTGCAAGAACGAATTTTGCCGTTGTGGCTCTCTGGCTTCGTGGGACGAACCACCACCGACGAAGGCCACAAGGCGCAATTCAAATACCACCTGACCGAAATCGGCCTGAAATATCTGGTGAGTGCCGGGAAAGTCAAACCCGCCCCACCACCCCTGCGCCTCCCTGCAAAGCCAAGCGCAACCGGAAGCCACCATGAGGGATGAATGATCAACAAAACCAGCATCACCTGGGCAACCCACACCTGGAATCCCACCTCTGGCTGCACTCAAATCACTGCGGGCTGCAAGAACTGCTACGCCAAAACCCTGCACGACCAGAGGCATGACGCGCTGCACGCCGGGAAGCGCCTCCCTGAGCAGTACCGGCAACCGTTTGGCAGCATCCAACTCCACCCATCAAGGCTGATTGACCCCCTGAAATTCCGCAGCAAAACACCTGCACGAATCTTCGTGGGCAGCATGTCCGACCTTTTCCATCCACTTGTCCCTGACGCCTTTCTGGACCGGGTGTTTGCCAGCATGATCCTCGCCTCAAGCCCTTACGATGCAGCCCACCGGTTCCTGCTGCTCACCAAAAGACCTGAGCGCATGAAAGACTACCTCCTCACCCCCGGCAGACGCCAGAGCATCGCAGAAGCCCTCCCAGGCCTCGAAGACCCAGACACAGCCTTCGACAGCATCGCTCGAGGCTTTGATGACCCGAAAGACTTCCTCGGGCCGAACATCTGGCTGGGCACCACCGCAGAAGACCAACAGCAAGCCACCCAGCGCATCCCGGTCCTCACCAGCATTCCAGCGCAGGTGCGCTTCTTGAGTTGCGAACCCCTCCTCGGGCCCGTGGACCTCAAAGGCCACCTCCACCCGGACGGCATCCATTGGGTGATTGTCGGCGGGGAATCCGGCAAGAACGCCCGACCCATGCACCCCGACTGGGCCCGGCAGATCCGCGACGACTGCCAGGAAGCGAACACCCCCTTCCACTTCAAGCAGTGGGGTGAATTCATCCCCATCCACCAGTTCTGTGACCCCATCCAATACATCGATGGAGCGAAACGCCACATGAACAAAAAACGCGGCGATGTGCTGATGAACGCAGACGGCACCCTCGCCAGAGACGGCAGGCCAGAAACCAAAACCTACCCCCTGCTGGTGCTGGCCCGGGCAGGCACACGAAAAGCCGGACGTGACCTTGATGGGGTCACCCACCACAGCTTCCCAGAGGTGACCGCATGGTGAAACCCACACAAAAAATCCAGAGTGAATACCGCAAATTGAACGTCCAGCATTCCCTCGGGCGCATCTCCAGAAAGCAAATGATGGATGGCCTGCAGGATCTTTTGAAACGCCACGGTGATGTGTTGCGCAGTGGCCAGATTGACGTGCTTGACCGGCTCGCCCACCAAACGCTCGGCGAGCAGATCAACACCCACCTGCAGAACTTGACCCACACCAAGGAGCCCAAATGAAAAAGCACCCCTTCCTGTTTCTGGCCATCGCCTTTATGACCTCCTGCGCCATCACCACCGTCAACCCCGACGAGGAAGCCATCCGGGTGGACACGCTCGGCGCGAAACGTGAAGTCACCACCAGCAACATCGTGGTTGGACGCATCACCTACAACCCGTTCACTGAGGACATCATCGTGTTCCCAGTGCGCCTGCAGCGCGTTGAATGGAAAGCCGAAGACAACCTGAAATTCCAGAGCAAAGAAGGCCTGTCCCTCTCCGCGGACGTGGCTTTCTCCATGGCTTTCGAGCGCGGCAAAACCCCCAACATTTACAGCAAATACGGCAAGCAATCCCCTGACATCATCGACACCGTAGGTCGGGACATTGTGCGAGACGCAGTGACCTCGGTGGCTTCCCAGTACAGCGCAATGGAAATCAACGGCACCAAACGCCCCGAATTTCAACTCAAAGTGGCCCAAGCGATCCGCGAAAGGCTCTCCAAGGAGTTCATTCAGGTGGACAACTTCATGTTCACCGGGCAGATCATCCTGCCCCGCGAAGTCAAACAGAGCATTGACGCTGCACAGCAAGCCACACAAATAGCCATCCAGCGCGAAAACGAAATCCGAGCCACCCGCGCAGAAGCCGAAAAGCGCCGGTTGCAAGCCGACACCCGGGCTTACGAAATCATCACCAAAGCCAAAGCGGACGCTGAAGCAGCAAAACTCAAAGCCAAAACCATCACCCCTCAACTGGTGCAATACGAAGCCATCCAGAAATGGGATGGGAAACTGCCCACTTACTCTGGGGGCACCGTCCCCTTCGTGCAACTCAAATGAGTTCCTCCTGAAGGAGACCCCCATGAACATCCAACAAAAAATGATGTTGCTGCACATCCACAACCTGCAAGCACGCAACGCAGGGAAACGCATCCCAGCAACGGACGTTCGCTCCAACAAACACCAGTGGCACTTCAAATCCCTCGACAAGACCTTCAAAGCCCTGCAGAAAGCAGGGCTCGTTCAACTGGGCCTTGATGGGAAATGCAAACTCACCCCAGAAGGCGCAGCGCTCGCCCAGCAAACCCATCTGGTTGACCAGCAGGAAGTGGCATCCGTACAGATCCAGCCGCACAAAGAATCCCACCACTCCAGAATCACCAAAATTCAAGCATGCCCACCCGAAAAAGCCCCCTTCTTCGGGGTGTACTTCCGGGCCCCAGACGGAACCCTCACCTGGCAAGCGGAATTCACAGAGCTTTTCTTCGCCGAAGAACACGCCGCCCACTGGGCACAGCAACTCCACGTGCCACTCGAAAGCCTCAGTGAACCAACCGCCACACACACCCTCCCAGTCACCAACCCTGGACTTCAAAGCCATGCTTGAAAACCCACGCCGCCTCCTGCTGTTCATCGCTGCACTGACCAGCCTGCTTTACACCGTGATCCTCACCAAACTGGACTTGATCACCCCCACCCTCACCACCCTCGGAACGCTGGCCACCCTCACCCTCTTGATGCTCTCCTTCCCGGTCGGCCCGAGATCCGTGCTCCTCGGGGCGCACCAGTTCCTGATTCACCCGCTGTTCGTGGCTGCAGCATGGCGGAAACTGTACGGCTTCCCCTGGGACCCCAGGCTGTGGGTGGCTTTCTTCATTCATGACTTCGGGTACCTCACCCGCTGGTGCCACAACATGGACGGCGAAGAAGGCGAAAAGCACGTGCTTTTCGGCGCAGCTTTCATGTTTGTGCTGTTCGGCGAAGAATGGGGCCGGCTCTGCCTGTACCACAGCCGCTTCTACGCCCGGCAACACAACCACCCCTTCTCAAGGCTCTGCGTTGCCGACAAGCTCGCTTTCTGCATGGAACCCTGGTGGCTGTACCTGCCCCGCGTGATCCTCACCGGAGAAATCAAGGAGTACCTGCAGCTCGCCCGAGCAGAGGACGGCAGCAAATACCAGAACGAACCCCGCGTCGGCACGCACCGACCCACCAGCGAAATCCTCAAAGACCCCACCCTCAGCGAATGGCAAAAAATGCGCCTGTGGCACAAAAACCTCGTCATTTACATGACCGCATGGGTCCACGCCCACAAAAACAGCCACGCCGACCACTGGACCCCCATCCGGTGACCACCCTCGGGCCTCAACTTCGCGCAATCCGGGAAAACATCGGCTTCACCCTGCCAGACATGGACGCCATCTGTGGCCTGCAAACCGGATACCTGTCCCAGCTCGAAAGGGGACGCATCCAGAAGCCCAGCCCGGACGTGCTCGCCAAGCTCGCCGAAACCTACCAGGTGGACTTCACCCACCTGATGCAACTCGCAGGGTACAAAGTGCCACCCCCCAAACCACCCATCAAAAGGCACACCCTCGAAGGGCAAGCCCTCGACGCCACAGCACTGACCGCCAGAGAGGAACAAGAACTCTTCAGGTACCTGCACCTCATCCTTCGAGAGAAAGGGTAAATCAATGACCCCAATTCTGCTTTCCCTCTCAGGCCTGACCCTACTGGTCGGCCTTCTTGCCTTCATGCACGCCATGAAAACCGCCCCTCTGGAACCCGATTACCACAAGAAACCGGGGGATTTGTGACTGCGCCCGCCAATCCCGGCCTGCAAGGTGCCCTGGAAGGCATTCAAGCCATCCGTGAACGCTGGCAGAAAGCGACACCTGGACCGTGGGGCTGGCGTGGGCATGTGGGACACGACCAGGACCCCATGACTGAGATTCGCCTGACCAGTTTGAGAAATGGGAATTTCGTGATGGACTTCCAGTGTGTTGAGAGAACCGGTTATGCCCAGCCCCGCTTTCAAAGTCTTGGTCCTGGCATGTGCATCATGGCTCCAGCCAGAAGCTTTGCGCAGCACGAAGTGCATTACCGGACCCACATCAATGGCATCAACCACCCGGATGCCGAAGCAATTGCAGCCGCACCAGAGGACGTTCGGGTGCTGCTGGAGACCCTCGACCTCCTCAAACAGTCCCTTGAGGCCCAGAGTGCATACGACCGCATGAAAAACTCAATGGTGACCGCTGAGAGCCTCGTGCAGGCCCCCATGTTCCACCTGTACCACAAGGGCACCATGCAGCAAGCCTTCACCCTCCTCGGGCTTCCGGTACCGTCATGGCTGAACTGAGAGGACCGGTTTTGCGTTACCCGGGCAGCAAGTGGCGGATCGGCAAGTGGATCGTGTCGTTGATGCCCGAGCATCACACTTACGTTGAGCCTTACGGCGGGTCATTCAGTGTGTTTTTCCAGAAGCCACACAGTGAGAGCGAATACCTGAACGACATCGATCACGAGATCGCCAACCTGTTCCGGGTGCTGCGCAACCAACCGAAAGAGTTGGAGCGAACCATCCGCCTGACCCCATGGTCGAGAATCGAATACGAAGACAGTTTTCATCCCACAGATGACCCTGTTGAACTTGCCCGCCGCACCCTGATCAAACACTGGATGAGTCAGGGCGGCACGGCGAACGGACGGTACCGCAGTGGGTGGAGGCACAACGGAGCCCTGAACGGCGTGGGCGCAGGAGTCACCCAGCAGTGGCGGAACCTGCCCGAGCGGATCATGGCCACCGTGGAACGCATCAAAGACGCCCAGATTGAATGCAGGCCCGCCCTTGAGGTGCTTGGGCGACTGAACCACTCAGGGGTGCTGGCTTACATCGATCCCCCTTACCTTGCCCGCACCCGGAAATTCAAACCCATGTACCGTCAGGAGATGCTGGACGACACCCAGCACATCGAAATGCTGGAATTCCTCACCCAAGACTACCAGGGCATGGTGATGCTCTCCGCTTACGAAAGCGACCTGTATGACGACCTTCTGGAAGGGTGGGGGAAGTACCACCAGGTCAGCCAAGCGGACCGTGGAGGGGACCGGCAAGAGGTGCTGTGGCTCAATCCTGCAGCAGAAGCAAACCGCAAAATCGGACCCCACTCCCTTTTCGCTCTGGATGCCCAGCATGGTTGATGCCAGTGGGCGCAGCGTTGTCGTTGGTGATGTGGTCCAAGTGTACCCCGAGCACCGGTTGTTCGGGGGTTGCTTCTTGCAGGTGACGGAAGTGCGGTCGTGGGGCGTGCAGGGGTGCGTGGAGATACCGCAGCAAGGGCAGGCTTTCTGTCGATTGAAATCCGAGGAGTTCAGGCACGTTGGCCGGGCATCTTGGGTCCGGCAGTGAAGGGCAGCATGGCAAAACAAGCACGCACTTGGCTTTGCAACCGGATCCTCCGGCACCTGCGATCCACATCTGGCATGTGGCTCAGTGCACAGGAAATCAACGACACCCTGTCAGAGGACGGCAGAGGCAATCGCACCACGAACGGCATTCGGGCCGTCTGGAAGAACCTCAAAATTCTTGTCACGCAAGGCCTGGTGGAACAAAAAAGCATCAGGCCTGTTCTTTACCGGGCGGTGAGTCATGAAAATCGAAGTGGAACTCGGCAAAGCCGAACTTGAAATGCTGACTGAAATTCGGGATTTGATCCGAGAGAACAACGGCTCGTCCCCCAAAACGCGCCATGTGCGCGGCAAGTCCGGCATGTGTGGCCACGAGCGCTTGAATGCCACCTTCGAACGCCTGAAAGCCTTCGGGTTGGTGGATCACAGCATCAACGGGCACTGCCGACTCAGCCCTGCAGGAATGGAAGCCCTGCAACGCTACGAGCACCAGCAGGTGCACTGGGTGGATGCCCGAGCGTGGATGTCTGAAGCCATGGATTTGCTCAGCAACTACAACCGGATCCACAGGAAACCCATCAAAGAATTCAGCGATCGGGCAGAAAACCTGATCAAAAAACACCGTGCCATGACGGCACCCCCGCAAGAGGACCATGCAAAACCCGCTGTTTGAAACCCAGTGGCCACCCGATGAAGTCCAAGACCTCATCCGCGCAGGGGCATTGATCGTCTCGAACCACAGTGGCGGAAAAGACAGCCAGGCCATGCTGATCGAACTCCTGAAAATCAGTCCTGCAGCACAAATGCTGGTCGTTCACGCCTCCCTCGGGGAAATGGAATGGCCCGGAGCTTTGGAGCACGCCGAGCAGCAAGCCAGAAACGCAGGGTTGCCTTTCGTGGTGGCCCGTGCCAACAAGACCCTGCTGGGCATGGTGGAAGCGCGGTTTGACAGCAGGCCGGACGTGCCGAGCTGGCCGAGCGCGCAGCACCGACAGTGCACCTCCGACCTGAAGCGAGGCCCCATTGAACGGGAAGTCAGGCGGTACGCCAAAGAGCACGGCTTTCAAACCATCATCAACTGCGTGGGCCTCCGAGCTGAGGAAAGCCCGAGGCGCGCAAAAGCCATTACATGGCGGAAAAATGAAACCAACACCACCCAGAGCCGTGCATGGTTCGACTGGCTGCCCATCCACCACTTCAACCGTGACCAAGTGTTCGAGGCCATCCGGGAGGCAGGGCAGGAACTCCACCCTGCTTACGGCCTCGGGAATGACCGCCTGAGTTGCGTTTTTTGCATTCTGGCGAACAGCAACGACCTGCGGAACGGTGCCGTCAGGAATCCAGAGTTGTACCAGCGGTACGTCGAATTGGAACAAAAAACCGGTTACACCATGCACCAGTCCCGAAGGTCCCTGCCAGAAATCACTGGCATTCACATCGATGGCTGCTCTCAGGAGGGGCAGCGCACCCATGAAAAAAAACCCGAGTGATTTCCCTCCAGGCATCAAAGTGCGTTACGTGGGCAGGTTCCATGCGCCGAGCAGTCCATACGACAACCTCTGTGTGACCCGAGAGGTGGGCTTGGTGGTGGAGCCCAACGCCACGCAAGCCCAGATCTCCGGAAAGGTCTGGGTGCACTTCCCGTCCTTCCAGCCGGATGTTGAAAAGTACGCACAGGAAAACAACCTCCCATGGATGACCGCTGGGGCGTTCGAGCCGAACAACCTTGAACGGGTCATCGAAAACTGAAAGGTTTGCCGTGCTGATCGCTGCACTGATCGCCGTTGCCACCTTCACCTTGGGTTTCCAGTTGCTTGCCTGGTACGCGAACAACGACCAGCACAGAAGACGCCTGAAACTCCGGCAGCCACGAGAAATCACCCTCCAAGAAGACCAGAAAGGCAATTGAAATGGACCGATACATCCCCGTTCCGCATCCGATTGTGGCCACCCAACTCCTCATCCCCAAAGAGGCCAAAAGCATCGTCCTTGAAGGCAAAGAATACGAAGTGCACACACACAACGACCTGCGCTACATCCTCCTCCCGGCCATCAACCCCCGTGGAGATCAAGAGGAACTGGACACCGTCGCACGCGACCTGGACATGGTTTGCAGGTTTACTGGCCACACGGAGTACTTCGTTGTCCCCTCGGAGCCGTTCCCTGTGCTGTTCGAAGAGTCCCCGCAGGCAACCCACCCGCAGGAAGGCACCCGGAAATTCAAGAAGAAACCAGTGGTGGTTGAAGCTGCGCAGTACCAGCAGGGCATGGAAGACGGCTGGGAGTACGAAGACGAGTTGCCTGAGGACATTGACCTCACCCAAGCCATGTACCTTGCCAGCAAATTGGACATCGTGCGCCTGTACCCCTACATCAGCACCCTGGAAGGCCGCATGTACATTTCTGCTGGAGATTGGATCATCACCGGCGTGAATGGCGAACGGTACCCCTGCAAGCCCGACATTTTCGAGAAAACCTACGAACCAGCAGAGTGATTTTCACCCCAAGAGGAGCGCAGCATGCCACAAGAAGACCCCATCAGCCTTGTCCAGCGAGAACTGCTCACCGAGATGACCCGAGACCTGCCTCCTCTGGCAGGTGAGGCTTCCAGTCACATCCAGCCCCTGTGTGCCCCCAAGCCATCGCAGGAGCACGTGGCGGAAACCCTGCAGCAGATCCAGGCTCTGGATTTGTAAGCCACATGGAACACCCTTTCCCCCTGATGTTGCTCCGGGCTGTCCGCCCGGAGTTTTTCATCACCACCGTGGACAAAGGCAAATTCCAGTCTTTCGCCTTCAGAACCCCGAGGGGTCATTTCACGCTTGCTTTCTCGGACGAGAAACCCGTCTTGAAATCCGAGAAGTGGGACTGGGCCTGCATGGAGCTCGAAATGAAAGTCCGGCAGGGCATCACGGACCTCGAAGCGAGCTGGGAGGTGCCCATGGCGGGCCGGGTGGTGGTGCTGCTGCATGGCCACGTCCCGATCGGCGAGGGAAGCACCCACTGCACCACCCCCAGCGAAACCGAAGCTGCCTTCCGGGTCGCCCTGGTGGTCGCTTACGCAAAAGCCCTCACCACCCTCAGCAAACCAACAACCTGAAAGGAGGTGCTGCATGCCCCTGCCCAAAACCATCACCATCACCGAGGAGCAGATCGAAAAAGTGATGGCCCTCTTCGATCACCTCACCATGATCCGCAAATCCGACATCGGGGGTGCCCTCGGGAACAATTCAATGAACGTTTACCGCGCCATTGTCGATGAACTCATCAACCGGGGCATGATCCGCTGCATCCAGATCAACACCAGCATCCTGTACGAACGGATGAGCTTCGACCATGACCAGTCCGACGTGCGCAAAGACCTCATGGGTCTCCTGCACAGCCACTTCGACGGGGGTCGTTCAGCCACGGCCGCTTCAGTGGCCACCGAACTGGCCTTGAACATCAACGTGGTCAAAGCCACCCTCGAAGAACTCCGCAAGCAAGGCAAAATCTGCGGGCGGTTCGTGGGCAACTTGTGCATTTACGCCCAGCAGGAACGTGGCACTGTGCGTGAAGCAACCCCGGAGGAACTGCAGAAAGTTGGACGTCGAGATCCACTGCAGGTGTACTTGGAGTCCCGGAAGGGCAAGCCCGAACTGGACATTCAACTGGTACGCTCCCCCAAAAAGCCGGACCGGGCAGAGTTGAAAAGCCAAGGCTTTGTGTCCTTAAAAGAAGCTCGGGGGTTGCTGAAGTGCTCATCGGGCATGGTTGCTCAGTTGATGCAGCAGCACACTCCAGAAGGGTCGATGGTGCGGAAGTGTGGCCCTGGGGTTTACGTGCATGAAAATGTGCTGTCAGGCTGGAAAGAAAAGATCGCGGATCTCCGCACCCAGAGGCCAGTTCCACAACCCAAACCAGCAGCCAAACCCAAGCCCGAGGCTGTAACACCCAAACCCTCCCCGGACTTCAAGCCCCTTCAAGGAGCCGAGCTGGTCACGGGGGTCAGTGCCTCGGAGATCATGCGCCTGCTTGATCGGCACACCGTTCGCACCTGCAGGGACAACGGTGTGTTTTTGGTGCATGTACCGGACCTCAAGAATGCTTTGAGAACCGAGAGGCAACAGAAACCCAAACCAGAGCCTGCCGTTGCACCCCCGAAGGTCCCGAAGGTCCCGAAGGTCCCGAAGGAGAAACCGGTGCTGGCGGTGCGCGCAAAATTCAAGCCGGTGGCTGGGCCAGTCGACCCGGTCATTGTGGACATCATGGACCTTGACGAAGCCACCCGCCTTTTCGTGCAGCTCGCCCATCGGTTGGCCGGACCTGACTTCCCTCAATTGGAAGGCAAAGTGCTGCTGCTCGCAGCCACTCTCGCTGTTCACGTCACCAAGAGTGTGCTGTACAAGTTCATGAAAAAGCACCAGTTGACGGACCATTATTCGCACCACCAAGGCCACACGTACATTCCTGTGGAGGTTTTGCGGCAGTACCTGGAAAACACCCAGATTTCCGTGGTGAACCTCCGCAGCAGCCACTGGCCTGCAGGACACATCACTGTGCATGAGGCTTCTGAACTGCTTGGTTGGAGCATCCAAAAAATCTACAAGGCTTTGAACCAAAAACAACTTCATGCCATGCAAGTCGGAGACAAGTTGGCTTTTGACCCGAGCGCTGTTCTTGCCTTCAAAGCGCACATCCAGGAGCAGTACCCTCCTGAAGGCTGGGTGCGACTCCGGGATGTGTGCGAAGAATTACAGGTGGATCCTTCAGGTGCCAAAGACTGGCTGGATTTGCGTTTCATAGGCAAGAAATGCTGGGATGCTGGTCGTCAATGGGCCACTTACTACCCTCCGGAGGCCATCAAAGCATACCGCGAGCATCGCCAGAACAATCCTATAGGCCCGAAAGCCACCCCGGAGTTGATTCAGGCGTTGCGGAACCGACACCCCCTGTACTTCGGTGCGGATGCGCCAGATCTGCCCTCTGAAGTCCGACGCCAAGTGGCCACCGAACACAACCTCACAGAGTCATTGGTTCGCTTGATTCTGAAAGGTCAAATCAGGCCGGAAATCCAACCGCAGTTGCCCAACTGGCCCATTTGGAGCGAGGACCGCTTGTTGAAGATCCACCATCACCCTTTGCGAGACGAGCAGCTCGCTTTGATTGAAGGTTGGAGTGTGCAGCACATCCAAGAGATCAAGGCGGCCACCCCCGAGTACCTTTCGGCTTATGCCGCGGCTCGGCGTTTGGAAATCGAAAGAAGGAAGCGGAAGTGAAAAAGGAATTTTCGGTCACCCTCAGCGAAGCGAGCACCAAGCCCGACAACCATGGTGATTTGTACACCCATCTGGTGGTGAATTTGCAGAACGCGGTGGATTTGAAGTTCTTTCAGGTCTGCCATCGCATCAACAAGAAACCCAAAGCTGGCGAGATGGTCGCTTTCTCCTTGAAGGCCTTCAATCCTTCAGATGGTGAGGTGATCACCATTCCCGAGTTGAGCTCGAAGGGCAGCAAAACGCGTGATTTCGTGCTCGCTGCGCACCTCATCAAATTCCATGATCCCTCCGAGCAGTACAACCATTTGTTCGTCGAGCCTTGGGAGTTGACGCTGGTGGTGGATGTGGAAACGCCTCTGTTTGCGCCGGACCGGGACCTGCTCAATGACAGGTTGACCATGCGCATCTTGAAGATGGCCAGCAACTCGAGTGACCCTCAACCCTCATTTTGATCCAGAGGCCCCTCTGGTTTTTGGAGGTTTTTCATGACCGATGCCCCCCTCACCTTGAATTACTTGAATGAAGAACCCCGAGTCGACTCCCGGTTGGTGGCTGCGCAACTCGGGAACCAGCATGAAAGCATCCTCAGTTTGCTGAGCGATTACGAGGATGAAATGAAAGGCTTTGGTTTATTCCGATTTGAAATCGCAGAAAAGGAAGGCCGTGGGAGACCCCCGAAGTTCGCTTTGCTGAACGAAGACCAGGTGTACTTTCTGCTGACGCTGGTGCGCAACAACGATTTGTCTGTGGCCCTGAAAGTGAAGTTGGTGCAGGCGTTCGGAGATGCCCGGAATCGAAGGGTTGCTGTCCCTGCCTTGAAGACCCCAGCGGAAATGCTGCTGGAGTCCGCGCAGCAGCTTGTGCAGCACGAAAAGCAACTCACCCAGCATGACCAGCGAATCTCTGAACTGGAAGGCTGGAAGAAAACCGCGCCGATCAGCGCTGGGCAAGTGAAAGTCATCCATGCACTTGGGCAGGCCCTCGGGAAGCACATGGGTTATTCGAAAGCCTGGCGGCTTTTCAAGGAGCATTTCGGGCTGGCTTCATACCGCGATTTGCCTCACACGCGTTTCGAAGAAGCCAAGCACTTCCTGGAGCACCAGATCAAAAGTTACTTGCCACCGGAGGATGACCGTTGATGCCCCCTTATGATTTTGAGAATTTGCGGGCTTTGACGCTCCTGCAGCCGTGGCCAGCGATGATGCTGCACGACTTCGGGGGTGGCTTCCCAAAGAAACGCGTCGAGAACCGCGAGTACCCACCCCAGAGGCTGGGTTTGAAGGTCGGTGACACCATCGCCCTTCATGGCGGCAGAGGCCCGTCAGGTGAGCAGGCTGCACTCAGGCTCGGCGAGGAATTGAAGCAGATCTGCCTGGGCATTGTCGGCATGCAACCAGCGGCCATGCCGGATTTCACGGACCCTTCAGAGGTCCTCAGGTTCGTGAAGCAAGGCATTTATGCGGTGGCCATCATCGAGGAGGTGATCACCGGTGCCCCTGAGGATCATGATGACCCGTGGTACTTCGGGTCGAACGGTTGGCGTCTCGGGCAATTCACGGCCATTGACCCTCCCATTCCGATCGGTGGGGCGCAAGGCGCTTGGCGGGTGCCGAACAGTCCGCACAAGAAGCCAGAGTTGCACATGGTGCTCGATCAGGTGATCAACCGGGTGCAGGGGGCCTGGCAGGGAAAACCAGTGGATGAAGTGCAGGCTTTGATTGCCGCCGTGGAGCCCTCCAAGCCCACGCCCAGCAAGCCTGCGCCTGAACCTGAAGCCCCGGATCCTTTCCCGGAGGTGACTGCCCAGAGCATGATCGATCAGATCATGGCTTTCCGGAAGGCCGGGTATTACGGGGGCTGGTGGTCCATGCCGGGCATTGAGTTGCAGACCCGTGCGAAGCTCGCGGAGTTGAACCGCAAGGAGTTGTGCGGTCTGTACGCGGAGACCCTCAGGGGGCCAGGGCCTTGCAGAAAGCGGACGTAGGTGGCCCGAAAGACAACCGATGCTTTGCGGGACCGGCTCGACAAGTACCCCCTCACCCCCCATGAGCACCGGGTGGTGAGTCACCTGATCACTTTGAGTGCCGGCACCTTGAGTGTCCAGGCAGGCATCCCTGAAATTGCCCGGAGGTGCCTGATCACCGAGGACACGGCCCGCAAAACCCTGCATGCCCTGCTGGGCTTCCAGGTGGTGAGTCGCCTGGATCGACCGGGACGAAAACCCGAGTACACCATCCGCGCCCCTGCGGAGTGGCTTCCTGCGAAGGCTGTGCTGCAGTCCCGGAAGCGTTCTTTGCGTGGCGGGAAACGCACCCCTGCCCTCCCGCCGAAAGTGGAAACCCCGCCTTTGCCTTACCCGGAGCAGCTTGCACTGCTGTCCCGGCAGGCGAAACTCACGTCTGCACGCGCAAAAGTCGCCTTGGATCTCGCGGAGCACCCAGAGGTGGAGTTTTCCGCTTTGATTCTTCTGGAGGCTTACCCGGAGGTGTTCCGGGCGTTGTGTGAACTGAAATTCAAAAGCAAAGCCCCCATGCGGGTGTTCGCGGAGTGGTTGCCGGAGGTGCTGTCTCACATCCACGAGCATGGTGCTGCGCAGGTGGCAACCACCCTTCTGAAGGTGGTGCGCACCCCTTTGCCGTTCAACAGCGAGGCCTTCCAGCATTACCTCTCTGAGATCAACGCAGGGAGAGGAGAACCGTGAGCAAACTGAACAAATTGAACCAGCAGTTGTCTGGCGTGAACCAACCGCCCCCTGTCCGCAAAAGGGTCACCCCTCCGCCGGCGTTGCGTTTGGCGCAGTTGAACGATGAGGATTTCGGTTTGATGGCCCGCAAGTCCTTCCTGGCGATCACCGATTTGCTGCAGAGCACCAGAGAGGCTTACTTGACGCAGCCTTTCAGCGATCACCACAACGACCACTTCAATTTGAGGTTGTTGCGGCGCGGCATGGATTGCTTTGTGGATGTCGCACAGGAGTGGTTGCTGCACCGCACTTTCGATGCTGCTCTGGCCGACGCGGTGCTGAAGAAGCACGCCCTGGACGCCCGGAAGTTCTTTGAGGATTGCCTCGCTGCGGCAGTGACCCACCACTACAAAAACGAACTCGACCAGTACGAGCGGCACGAACAGCAACTCCGACAGCAGGTGGACACCCTTGAAAGCGAGGTGCGTGCCCTGCAGGTCCGGGCAAGTGAAGCGCAGCGGGCTGCTGCTGCTCCAGAAACAGACCAGTTGAAAAAGGAGATTCTCGGGCTTCAAAAGTCTTTGCTGGAAGCGCAACAGAAAGTCGAGAAGGCGCACTCCGGGGCGAGTCGGGAGCGTGAACGGCACGCCGCTGAAATGCGGGAATTGAGGGCCGAACGGGACCAGTTGAAAGCCCAGGTTGCCCGGCAGGACTTCTCTTACTTCGAACTGGTCACTTCGGACCTCAGCGAAGCGTTGAGTTTGTGCTTGTTTCATGACCTGCAAGCCCCGAAGCGCAACGCCGACGGGCAGTACAAAGTCAAAGTGCTGCACCGCGATTACCAGCAGTGGAGAAGCAACGTCCCGGATCCGAAAGCGCATGTGGCCAGCGTGATCCAACCGAAAGTGAAGAAAGGCTGATGGAACGAAACACCGAAACCCTCAGTGAAATCACCATCGTTGCCATGGTGAAAGTGCTCTCGAAACTCTCCGCCCACCCGACGCCCATCAAGGCCCTCACTGAGCGCCTGAAAGGGTACCATTTTGACCTTGAGGACGTGCACTCCACCCTGTCCCCCCTGTACATGCTGGGCTTCGCCAGGAAAGAAGCGAGCGGCATCTGCCTGACCGACGCCGGAGAGGTGTACCTGAACCGTCACCATCACCGGCTGCAGGAATTCCCGGAATTCCCGAGCGTCAAGAAGGCCATTTTGTTGGCTGTGCAGCAACGCCCGATGGGGCTCACTGAGCTTGCTGAGCTGCTGGTCCTCGATGATGCCGTGACCCGCTCTTACATCAGGACCCTGCTGGACAACAACTTGCTTGGTCGCGCTGGATCCGGCAGCCAAAAAGACCCTTTCATGTACAGGGCTTTGAGTGCAGAGGAGCAAAGCGAGGAGCAGCAAATCCTTGAGGGAAAGGTCCGAGAGGTGATTGAAGGCACGCCCGGCGTGACCGTCAGGGCCATCTGCCAGCAGATCGGATTCAACCGCAGGACCCCCATCCGGCAGATCGAAAAGGTCGTCAAAGCCCTGCAGGCAGATGGGCTGGTGGTCGCTGAGCGCTCTTCCACCCGAAACAAGCTGCTGTTCTACCCCACCCGTCAGGAGGCGGCGGACTGATGCCCGAGAAGATCCGCGCGTTGAGTGCCGAAGTGCTCACCGGTCACTGCATGGCCAGCATCCCAACTGAACTCACCGACCTGCTCGGGCCCCCGGATGTTCATGCACCCATCCGCATGCCTGAAGACGCCGAAAAGCCATCCTTGCAGTTGCGCTGGGAAACCCCGGAAGGTTGGGTGCTGCACATCGAAATGGGTTTCGTGCGCTTCGTGGACCACCACCGCACCCACCCGGTTTATTACGAAGGCCCCTGGTCGAACCATTTGGCTTTCTATGTGGATGGCTCCCAACTGAAATCAGAAGGGTGCCGCTGGGCAAATGACGCCCTGCAAGACGCCCTCTGGACCATTGAAAACAAGAGGTGCAACCCAGCCAATTGGCCTGAGTGGTTCCCTGAAAAGGAGAAAGCATGACTGAGTTGATGTTGCATCGCGGCCAGAGCTCACCGGTGAGCTGGCAGGGCCTGAATTACCGCCTGAATGAAGGGGTGCTGGCTGTGCCGACGTTCCTCTACGGTGAGGAAGTCACCACGAATTTGATTCTGCCAGGCGAAAGTTTCCATTTGCCGACCGGCGTGTCTTTCACGGCAGCGATGCTCTCGAAGCTCACTGCGGTTCCAGAGGTGGACGTGGCTTCGCTGGAGAAACAGATCGGCAGGATGGGGGTGTTTTCGGCCCTGCATGTGTTCCCTGGGCGCAAACGCATCCAGATCCTGCTTGCGCAACTGCTGGACACGCCGCTCGCCGACCATCATGGGGACGGCAGTTGCACTGTGGCCATCACCCACCAGGACATATCCGCGCTCATACACCAGATCCGTGAATCAACCAGCAAAATCCTTTCCGATTTGCACAAAGAAGGCCACCTGGAAATGGGTTACCGCAAGCTCACCGTGGTGAACGTCCAGCGTTGGCTTGAGCACCTGGAGAACGAGTGACCCCCCTGCCTTCCCTTCTTGATCTCATCGCGCCCAGGGAGGCATTTGATTTGCTGGAGGACCTCCAAGAGGCCGACCCTGGGCTTGCCGTGACCACCGAGGACTTGCGGCACTCCCTGTGCCTGCAGCACCAGACGCATGCTGTTTACCTGCCCAAAAAAGCACAAATCACCCCCAGCACCCACGTGGACTTCCAGAAGGTGATGGAGAGCGTGTTTCTGGCGGTCCTCCGGCGCTCTTCGGAACTCGGGTTTTTGCGGGAAGTGCACCAGAATCACTTCAATCGGGTGTTCACGGTGACTTTCCTGCACTCCTTTCAGGAAAACCAGACGTCACACGACCGGGTTTCCGAGCAGCATGCCAGTGAAATGCTGGCCACCCTCAAAGCGCACCTCCGGGCCTGCCAGAACGCCCAGAAAGACCAAAAACATGAGTGAAATCCTGGACGTCGGCTCTTACCTGGTGCTCGCCACCAGCACCCCTCCCAAACCACAGGATGCCGTGATCATCCCTGAAACCGAAGCCAAGCCCACCCAGAGCAAGCTTGACGCTCTGGTCGCAGGGACCCTACAATGCACCAGTTCGCCGGACTGTGATGTGCTGATCGTGCAGGTGGTGGCGGTTGCGCGCTGCAGCAAAGGCAAAGTCGGAGCGATGGGCATGAACGATTCGGAACTGCAGCACATTGCAGGCAGCATTCCGGAAGTCTTGAAGGATCAACCATGACCCGGGTGGTGTTCACCTTCGATGCCTGCTCTTACGAGACCCTGCAGGACATGGTGAAGCGAGGCAAGTACGATTCGCCTGCTGCATGCGTGCGGGAATCCCTGCAGGTCAACCGGGCGATTCAGGAGCAAGCCAAGCGGGGCTTCACGGAAGTGCTGTGCAGGGACCCTGAGACGGGACTGGAAAAGCAGGTGGTGATCCCATCGATGGAAAGGGTCTTCAAACGCTGGCAATTCCATCACTCCATGACCGGGCGGTTCTTGCAGAAAAGCCAAGCGGTGACCAGAAAGCTGTTCGACCATGGGCGATGAACCCATCCACCCGGCTTTGAAAAAACAACTGGACCGCATTGAACTCAAACTGGATTTGCTCATGCAGCACGAGCGGCAGCAACGCGTGGTCACGCACTACCAGAAGGAGTACGAAAGGTCACGCCAAAACAACCAAGATGTGGCCTTTCTGTACCTGGAAAGCGAAACCAGAGAGGTCAATGAATTGAACAGGATTTATGACCAGTACCTGTCCCTGAATTCCCCCGGCATGCATCCCCTTTCCAAAACCCCCCAAGAGGCAGGTGAAGAATGATCATCATCCCAGACATCCACGGCAGTTTCAGGCTGCTCGAATTCGCCCTTGGGGTGGCCGGAGACCAACCGTTGCTGTTCCTCGGGGATTTGATTGACCGTGGCCACCAGAACGTGGAAGTGATTGAAGGCGTGAAGCGGCTGGTGGTGGAAGGCCGGGCGGTGCTGCTGATGGGCAACCATGAAGCCATGGCAATGTATGCACGTTGGGGTGACGCCAGCGACATGAGGCACTGGCACAAGCATGGAGGTCATGCCACCTGGCGGGAATACGAGCGTCGTTTCCTCAGTGACGCATCATCGATGCTCACCCGGCATTTGCTCTGGCTGAAAGACCAACCGGAAGTGTTCATTCAAGGCCCCCTGCTTGCCTCTCACGCCATGCCCCCGCAGCACGACCACGACCAGATTTACACCAGCAAAGTCGGCATTCACGGCCACCTCTGGGAACGCCCGATGGTGCACCCCTTGAGGTTCTTGCCGAGGGGTGTGGAGTTCAGTGTGCATGGGCACACACCTTTGCCCCACCCGATGAAACTCACCCATCAGGATGGCCGGGTGAGTTACTTCATTGACCTTGGAGGTGACATCAGGCCCGAGAAGCGGTTCTGCGTCATGGACACCGAAAAACGGGAAATCATTCACATGGACGGCTCGGTTCAGCCCCTCTCCAGCGTCCCCGAAATGCAGGAAGCCCCATGATCCAAGACCTCGATTTCACCCCAGAAACCTTCAACCTGCTCCACAACCTCACCCTCGCCGACCCTGACCCCACCCTCACCGTGACCACCGAACCCCACCAGAAAGTCACCCTCCAAACCCCCCTGGAATGGATCACGGTGAACTTCACCAACCCCAACTGGACCGAGCCGCCCCTCGAAGAGCACGTCAACCTCAGGAAACTCTCCCTGGAATTGCTGCCCGTGCTGCAAGAACGCGCTTGCCACAAAGGCTGGATCTGGCGCAAACGCTCAGGGATCCTGCTCATCGATGGCTGGCAGCAAAACGGCTGCAGGGAACGCGCCACCGCCCACATCCAGCACCCGCTGATCACCCGGGCATTCATTCAGGCATACACCCACCTCTGCACGAAACTGAACCCCCCTCCACCCCGCAGGTGACCCCTCCCAAACCACCACCCCCCTGCACAAAGGAGGCCCACCATTCCCCGCCGCAAAATCACCCAGGATGCCGCCACGCAATACCTGCAGAAACGCGCAAAGCAAGGCGACCCTCGGGCCGGTCAAGAACTCCAGAAAATCAAAGACCTCAAAACACGAAAACACAAACCCCACCTCCCCAGGCAACCATCCCCTGGGGAGGAACTTTTCTTGCATCAAATCCACCTCCTCGGGCTGCCTGAACCCACACGGGAATACAAATTCAGCATCCACCGCAACTTCCGGTTCGATTTCGCATGGCCACAATTCATGCTCGCCGTGGAAATCGAAGGTGGCACGCGCGGCATCAGCCGACACACCCAACCAGACGGTTACGAACGGGACACCGAAAAATACAACCTCGCAGCCACCAACCACTGGACGGTCCTGAGGTACACCACCCAGAAGGTCACCAGTGGGCAGGCCATCACCGAAATCGAACAGGCCTTGATGCAAGCAAAGGAGAAAAAGCATGCCAAGTGAACCCAACCCCATCACCGTGATCAGCACCTGGGACCCGCACAACAAGTACTACATCCCCATGGTGCACGGCTCCACCCGAGACGAAGCCCAAACCAACCTGCAACTCTGGGCTGAAAAAAACCCCGACTTGTGGGCCCAATCGGACCGCAAGTACATCGTCAACGAAACCCACCGTTACCTGCCAGTCGCCGAGCCCAGCACATCACCCCCCGGAGCGCACATCAAGTACTGCTTCGCCACCATGACCCTGCACTGCGAGCACTGCGGGAAGCAGCACACCCTGCAGGACCTTTACGCCAAAGACCTGCAAGACGGCCTTGAACGCTTCCAGTTCCTGCATGGAGACTGCCAAGCCGTGACCCTGCAAAGCGAAACCGCCACAACGTTGTACCTGGAGAACCTCGACCTCACCTCTCTGATCCTCCGGGCACGGCTGGCCCTGCTGCAGGCACAACGCCAGCAACTCACCCCTGAAGGTTACGCTGCGCTCGCCCACCTCATGGACCGGTTCGACCCGGACACCCAGTACACCACCCACACCCCGGACGGCGTGCAAATCAGCCGTGACGGGGCCATCCACGAATACTTCAGCCTGTCGTACGCCAACTACCTGCTGCTGGAGCGGACACTCCTGCAAAGCATGCCCCTCAAATGGCAACGGCACTTCGTGGACCTCCTGCAAGTGTTCAACGAGGCCTTCAATCACCTGCAGCGCGCACCCGGCTGGAAGATCGAACCGGTCATCTGGAAAACCCCTGAAGACTTCGACCGCAAAGAACTCAAAAAGCACGGCCTCACCGCCCAAAAAACCATGGGGAAAACCCTGTACTTCGACGCCGACGGCAACGAATACGAAAGTTGGGAGAGCTGCGTGCCCATCCCAACAGAAGACCCCATCCCGCACTACAACCGGGGCCGGACCTTCATTGCCCCTCAACTCCCAGAGAACTGGGCCAAAAACACCACCAGCGCAGCCACACCCAGCACCACCATCCAAGTCAGGCACTGCTCGGCTTGCGGCCTCAGCCACCCCATCAACATCACCCCTCTCCCTGAACCCAAAGACGAATACACCCACTTCGGGGTGTGCACCTCCACCCAGAGGCGCATCCTCGTCACTTTCACCGGAGATCAACTGTGATCATCACCATCGGAGGGCTCAACGAGCCCCCCCAGAGCACCCCAAGCATGGTGATCAGCCTCGGGCAACCCACCGAAAGAATACCCGCATGGGTGGACACCAGCAGGCCCCTTTTGCGCCTCACTTTCGAGCACATCAGCACCCCCCAGAACCCCAAAACCCCAAAAATCCGCCCGTGGCTGCAATGCAGGGTGGCTTGCCTGTTCGTGGAGCACCACCGCCCCGAGCACCTGCACATCCAAAGCACGAACGGCAACAGCCGCGCAACTGCCCTCGCTCTGGTCATCATGGACACCCACCCGGACTTGATGGGCCAGTACAACATCCTGCACCACCTCAAGTACCTCGCAACCATCCGCCCGCAAGCCACACCGGACCTCGCAATGCTCGCCGACCATGACCGGCACAACCTGCACCGCGCACCTCTGGCCAGATGGGCCAGCAGGCACTTCTACCCGGAGAAAACCCATGAGTGACCCCCAGCAGAACACCCTGAATGCCACCCCTGCAGGCGCAGCGCGCAAATACACCATCATCCTCGTGCTTGAAGTGCTGGTGGCCCAGGAGGCACCCCCCGCACCCGGCACCCCATACAGCCCGGTTTTCGAGACGGAGCACTGGGCCGTTGAAATGGAACTCAAGAACGGCCAAGCCAACCCTTTCAGTCTCGCCCAGGACTACGATCAAGGCTGGAAGCACTTCGTGGACAATCACCTGTTCATCGAAGACCACAAAAACGAGCAGGCCCGCACCGTCACATACAAGCCCCAGCACATCCACCGGGAAAGCATGCTCTACAGGGCCCTACCCAAATTCGGATTCCGGAAGGTCCCCAAACCCAGCACCAGCACCCTGAAACGCTACTGGGTTCGCTTCAAAGCAAATGACATGAGGTCCATCAAAGGGCAAACCCCCCACAAATGGTTCATGTGCTCAGGGGAATCACACACCCACACCATCATGGTCTGCTGGGTGGAAGCCGAAAACGAACAGCAAGTTCTGGATCACATCTCTGGCCCAGATTGGTACCCCGAAGTGGCCCAGCATGGACTGGATTTCTGTGATGAAGTTGCTGCCGACTGGCAACCCAGTGACCGCTTCCCTGGCATCGAGCTGCTGACCATCCCCCAGAGCGTCACACCCCTCCCAAACCAAAAGGGGCAGTGAAACCAGAAACAGCGTCCAGCAAAAACCCTCAGGGGTCACCTGAGGGCAGTTAAGGGTAAGGGAAAAGGAGTTCAGTCGTCGAGGTCTTCTGCAGGCTCCTGGAAGTCACCGGCTTCCACTTGCTCGATGGCCTGCTTCTTCAAAGTCTCCCAGTCAGGCTCGGCACTCAGGGCTTCGGTGTCCCACATTTCATTCCCGAGCTCAAAACCCCCCTCCTCGGACTGGATCAAGTAGAATTCGACGCTCTCGCTCTGGCAGAAGTAGATTCCTTCGTTTTCGATGGTGATGTTCAGTGTGGTCATGGTCAGGTTCCTTTCAGTGAAAGTGAATCAGAGTTTGATTTCGAGGGTGATGAACTGGCCTTGCAGGCGGCCACTCACGAAGCCCAGAGCGCGGTAGAAGTCAGCGTTCTCGATTTTGGCGATGATTTTGAGAGATTTGATGCCGTGGTTGCGGGCGTGCTCGATGATGCTCTGGACCAGTTGGCCTTTGAGTTCGTTGCCTTCGGTGGTGTACACGGCTTCGAAGGTGGCGGCTCCGTTCTTGAGGGGTTTGATGCTTGCGAAGCCGAGGACAGCTTTGCCGGAGGTGGCCACAGCCCAGGTGTAGGTTTCGTCGCTGCTGAGGGGGCTGCCGATGGCTTGGCGCACTTGAAAGCTGGCGAAGAAGCGACCCATGAGTTCGAAGAACCCTTTGTCTTCCTGATTGTGGATGTGGATTTTGATCTGGCTGTTCATGTCTGTCCTCCCTTAACTGAAACCATCATATACTATTTTTAAAGAATTGTCTATAGTCTGGCTGCAAAGGAAACCATGAAACACCCCAAAACACCACCCCACCCCCTCAACCTCGAATGGTACCCCAGCGCCCTCCAAACCCCACTCTGGACCCACGAAGACAACCAACAAGCCCACACCACCAACACCAAAATCATCCAGAACACCATCCAAAACCCATCAGAGAAACCAACGAGGCACCATGACTGAACTCCCTGAACACCACCAACGCATCCCACCCCCTCTTGCCAGAGGCCAAAGCCACGACTTTTCGCTCAGCCACTTCATCTACAAACACCAGCAAGCTCAAGAAGGACACCCCAACCTCATTTGTGGACTGAAACTCCCCCACTTTCAACGGGCCTTCGTGTGGACCCAGGAACAACAGGTGTGCTTCATGGAAAGCTGCTGGCTGGAACTCGACATTGGGCGTTTCGTGATCACCGAAAGCCCCGATGCAGACGAATACGACAACCTGATCATCGACGGGCAGCAAAGGCTCACCACCCTGCAGCGCTACCTCAACAACGAATTTCCCGTGTACGGGCTGCTCTGGAAAGAACTGACCCGGAACGAGAAGCGCCGCATGGACCGGGTGCACGCCAGCACCTTGGTGATCAGTAAACCCATGAACGAACCTTTCCTGCGGGAATTGTACAACCGCCTCAACTTCTCAGGCACACCCCACCAACAGCATGAACGCGCATGAGCCAACCACCCACATCCAAATCCTCAAACAACCACCCCAAAACAACCAGGAGCAACCATGACCACCTTCCTCACCATCAGCCTCTACGCATACATCACCATCAACGCCATCCTCGCAATTCTCACCATCCTGCTCACCATCCTTCCACCCAAACCCACACAACCCAAAACCGTAAACCACACCCTCCGAGACCTCATCCTCATCACCATCACCATCCCCATCTACTACCTCAACTACCTCGGCTTCACCCACCTCCACATCCCCCTCTGGATCTACTGGCTGATCATCGCCAACCACATCCTCAGCTTGCTCCTCCACGACCTGCGCCAAAGGCTCTACCCCACAACAAAAACCACCGTCACATACAGCGGATTCGCAGGCATCATCCTCATCGCCACCATCGCCCACATCGGCCTTCAAACCCTCAAGTGAAAGGACCCACCATGACCACCCCCAAAGCCCAGCAGTACATCCAAAAACAAAACCCCGTCACCACCCACCCCTTCACATGGGGCATGGAAGACGGCGTCACCCTCTCCGGCATCCACATCCAAAAACTCAAATGGACCACCCTCCACCCACACCCCGACCAGATCAGCACCATCGACCCTGAATACCCCAGAAACATGGACCACCGCCTCAAAGACCGCGGCTTCGGCATCGACCAATGGCAACCCTTCATCAGAACCACCCACCAATCCATTCAAATCATCCGGGAAGGCGACCTGATCCTCACCCACCACAACGGTGCCCGAGAAGCCCTGTCCCCCGAGAAATTCCACGAGCTCTACCAGCCCATCGATGCCTCCGGGCCCCTCGCCTACCAAGACATGCACGGCCAGACACACACCATCAATGCAGACACCCTCATCCGGCTCCACGATTTCCTCACCTGGCACAGCGCAACACGACCCTACCCACCCACACCCGAACAAGCAGGCGGCTCCCTCAAACCCACCACAGGTGACCAAGTTGCCCTCCAAGCCCTCGAAATCCTCCTCTCCACCCCCAACCCCATCCCCGCCTTCACAACCAACCCCATCCCACCCAACACCACCCTCGTGCTCTGCGAAAGCCAGCTCTGGCTCAAGCGCTGGCTCGAAAAACACAAACTCCAAACCGACCACTACACTTACGCCCACCCACACCTCATCCTTGCCCTCCCAGACGGATCCCCAATCCTCATCCAAGCGGAAATCTGCGTGAACCAAACCAACCAAAAACTCATCCAATCCCTCAGCCAACAATTCAACCTCCAAATCATCGACACAAACATCAAACCCCAACACCCCTAAAACCCATCCAGCACAACAACCAACCCCACAAAGACCCACCCTCTGGCAGGCACCTCGGGGCGAAAAACCGGAGTTGCAAAAAAGCGTTTTTCGGAAGGTTTTCGGTGATGTGTGTACCCCGAGTTTCCCTTTGGGGTGTCCCAGAGGGTTTTTGTGGGCCGGGCGGGTCGGTGGTTTTGCCGTCACGTGTGGTGGTGTTGGCGTGGTGTGGGAGTGGGGGCTTTTTCTGTTGTGCCAGAGGGCTTTGCGTTTGGGGGTTGCGTGGCTGTGGCTGCTGCTTTCGCGTGGTGTTTTCTGGTGCTCTGGGTGTCACCGACACAAGTTGACTTTCTGGGCCCCGAGATCCTCGGGGTTTTCTGTTTGCTGGAGGTTCTTTCATGGTGCTGCTTTTGACCGTCATGTTCTGGGTGTATTGCGTGGTGTTGTGCTGGGGTGTGTTGCATGATGTGCTGCACAGTGGCCGGAGGGTGGTTTTCGCTTCGGAGTCCTTGGAGGCCAAAGCTGCAGCGGAGCATGTGCTGTGGGGTTTGCTGGTCGTGGCTCTGGTGCTGCCGATGTACCACCTGGCTTTCTTGGGTTTCAGGAAGTTCGGGCTGCCAGAGGGTTTGTTCTGGGTGGTGCTGGGGTTGAATTTGTATTTGACCTTGGTGAATTTGATGCGGGTGCACTGGTTCGGGTTGCTGAGTCGCCCGATGGTGCATGTGGGGCTGGGGTCCACGGCCCTGTTTTTCCATTCGCCTGGAGCTGCTGCTTTCGCGGTGCTGGGGTTGTTCTTTGAATTTCATGGCTTGATGGTGCTCCGTGGAGGGTGAGGGTGGAGGGTGGTTTCGGGGTTCCCATGGCCTTCCGGAAGGCTGGGAGTTCAAGTGGCTCCTCGCTGAACAGGACTTGCCAGACGATGACGTGCTGATGGTGTGGTGTGAAGGCGCATCCCCGCTCTCTCACCCTTCGCATCCTTTGAGGGCCTTTCTGGTCACGAAACGCCCGAAGGTCCCAGAGTGGTGCCCCTACCAAATGACGGGAGGGCTGCTGGATGCTTTGATGCCTCCAGAGCAGGGTTCTGCCAGCGTGGTTTCGGCTGTGCCTCTGGAAGTGGAGGCTTCCCGCTTGCGGGCTGCGGTGGCTGCGCTGCAACCCCTCACAAAGAACAGGGGGGCTCCGGGTTTCCTGAAAGAGGGGAATCCTTTTCCTGCGCAACGCTTTTCGCCTGAGAAGGTGAAGCGGTGTGCTGCCAGAGAAACCCGGAAGGTGCGTCATGGCAGGCGGAAGGTTTGAGCGGCGTCCCGTGAACCTCTGGGATTTGCCTTTCGAGGCGTGGCGTCCCGGCCAGTTGGTGGCGGAATGGAAGCGCCTGAAGGTCCATGAGCGGTCGCTGTTGCTGCTGCAGCACCAAGCGGTGTGCTTGCCGGGTCGCCGGGCGTGGTTCATTCGGGATTGCATGGTGTTCCATGAGGACCTGCAGTTCTACCGTGGCCACCTGAAAGCCATTGAGGAATTCATTGAGCTTCGCGCCCCTCTGGGCCCCGAGCAGACCGAGGGGTTCTTTGCTTTGAAGGCGCGGGTGGATTCGAAGTTGCAAGAGGAGATCGGGCGGACCTTGAGGATTTCGGGCCGCTCATCTTGAGCCTCGTACAGTTTGTTGCATTCCCCGAGGGGTGAAAGGATCCATGATGTGGTCGAAATTGATGTCGCTTTGAAGCTCAGGTGGCTGCGGTTCTTGGAGTGGCTGGGTGCCTTGCAGAAGACCCGCAGGGTGTTTTCTTTGCGGTGCGTGGCCCGGACGGTGGAGGGCAGTGAGCGCCTCATTTACCTGGAGTTGTTTTCTTCCGTCGAAGCATGCCGGTTGATGGCCGCTGAGCAAATGCGGGTGCACCAGCGAAACCCTCTGGCTGTGCTGCGCTGGCAGCACCTTGGGGACCGCAGCAAGGCTTTTCATTGCCATTGGGTGGCCACCGTGAGCACCCCCGATGGTCCGTTCCCGCATTACACCTGGGAGATCATCCCAAAGACCATAGGAGTGCTCGATGCCGAGTTTGGTGTTGTTTGAAGAGCTGGCTTTCGTGGATCCGGAATTCGTGCGGCCACATGCCGGAATGAAAAGCGTTTACGAGCTGAACGGGGGCCTGTGGACAGTGGCTGACCGGCCACAGGAAGGGTCTCTGCTGGAGAAGGAGTTGTTCTTTGCTCTGGCTGCACGGGTCGCACAGTTGGGTTGGGATTGGGGCCGGGAGAAAGGCGCGTACCAGGTGCGCGTGCCGGTCCCTTCGAAACGTGGCCTTGAACTGAGGGTGTTCACGTCCCTGCCGGGCTTGAGCCCAGGGGATGGTCTGGGTCGGGCGTACTGCTTGGCCCGGCGAGGACACCAGAGCCTTGATCGGAGGATGGTCGGATGATGCAGGCTGTGCGGTCGTTCTTTGTGGTGCTCTGGTGGGCCCTGCTGGAAATGGCGGATTTTGACCGTCAGCCTGTGGAGCCGAAGCCTGCGCTTTTTCTGGTGAGGGAAGTGCTGTTCACGCCAACTTTGGGGTTCTCCATTCCTGTGGGCTTCGTGGCGTGGCATGCGGAACGCCCAGAGGAGCGGGGCTGGGCGCGCATTTCAGATGAGCAGTTGGATGCCTTCATGCGTGCCTGCCAGGACCTCGGGCATGCCTTCGATCGGGATTTCACGCGGGTGCTGCTGGATGCAGCTCTGGAGGAATGCCCGGTGGAACACATGGACACTTTTGGTTTTGGTCCTCACCACATGGGTTGCTGGCGGTTCGGGGTGTTGAGGAGCACCCGGAACCCTTATGGCATGAGTTGCAAGGATCTGGCTGAGCGGATGCTGGCCATTTTCGTGAAAGGATCGACATGAAAAACCCCCAAAACAGTCAATACACCCCGCTCCATTCGAATCTGCTCGCTGAGATCTTCCAGAGGGGGTTGAGGGATTCCCGGGAGCAGTTTGACCGTGGGCGGTTCTACAAGCCGTTCACCTTGGAAGGGTTTGTGTACGGTCTGGGTTGCACGCCAGAGGCTTACCGGGGCGAACTGACCGCTGGGCAGGCGGTGGCCACCGCGGAATACCTGTTGGCTTGGGGCACCACCGTGACGCCGGAGGGGGTGGAGTGCGTGGATCTGGATGATTTTTTCATTCGCCTGCCGCCCACATGGTCGGATGAGGTGAGGGCGCAGCTCTTTTACTGCCGGAACCCTCAGGTGTGCCCTGAGCTGAAGTTCTCGGGCTTTGATTTGCATGTGCCTGCGCCGATGCTGAAGAACCTGCTGTGGCCAGGCCGGGACCTTCTGAAGGCCCATCCGGTTTTGTTCACTGGGAAGCTGCTCTGGCTGCATTCGGTGGGTCACGTGGTGGGTCCGGATGACCGGACCCGGTTGGGGTTCTCTTACAGCGGGACCAGCGTGCTTCGTTTGCTGGATGCGCCACCTTCGAGGACTCCAGACATCACGTTTTTGGTGTGACATCAAATGTCATTTGTTTGATGTTTTCTGTTTAACAATTTGATTTTTTGCCTTCCCAGAGCGGTTTAAGCGTTGACAAGTATATCTGAATGATATACAATGAATGACATAAGAACGCGCACAGCCGGGAAGCAAACGCGCACAGGAGACAACATGAAAACACAACACACCACCTACTACCACACCCTCTACACAGACGGACTGCACGGCACCCACCGCCACACCCCCTTCAAACCCTTCACCCGAGAGCACATCGCCTTCACCATCGGAGAAGCCCACAAAAACACCGACCTGCCCCTCAACCCCGAGCAACTCCAGTACGCCCTGGAGCACATGCTCAAACTCCACACCCAAAAACACCCCGAAACCTCCCGCCCATACATCTTCCTCGACCGCAAACTCTCCCAGTTCGCCCCAAACTGGACCCCCTACATCACCCTCACCCACACCCACCACACCGAAAAAACCTTCGGTGAAGAAAGCGAACCCTCAGGCGTCACCCTCACCCTCCCCCAAGCCCTCTGGGACACCCTGCTCGCCCCCCACGTCCACACCCTCGAACAGCACGCCACCTTCATTGCAGGCGACCTGTACTGGTTCAAGAGCACCGAGCCCGCAGGAAGCATCCACTACATCCACGCACACCTCAACACCCAAGTGCCCATGATCAAGGTGATCTTCGAATGACCAGCACCGACTTCCAGCACCCCGACACCACCTACTGCATCAAAATCACCTTCGAAGACGGCCACCAGCAATACTTCGCAAGCCACAACTTCCACCGGTACTTCCGGGAGCACGCCCACCACTTCACCGACCTCAACCAAGCCCAAACCATCCTCACCCTCGAACAAAAACGCCACCCACAACGCCAGTACGCCATCGAAGCAGGAGACCCCACTGTGCACGAACCCATGATCATCGACGCCAAAACCGCCCGAGAACGCCACCAGAACGTCACCTCTGGCGAATGGCAAGCACAGTGGGGGTTCATCATGCGTGAAATCATCACCATGACCCAAAACCCATGGGTTACAAGCCCCATGCTGTACGTCAAAGGGCAACTGAACCCGATCGTCAAAGAATCCCTCGACGCCTGGGGATACACCGTGCAGGAATTCACTGGCGAAGAAGAAGCCGCACAATTCAAAGGACCTCACTTCACAGTCGGTTGGGCTGAAACCCCACAGCCAGAGCCACAGCCAGAGCAAACCGAACCCTGAACCCCCACCTCACCAGAACCGGGCTGCCAAAAGCACCCGGTTTCTTTCATTCAGAGAGACCCATGCGCGCACCCAAAAAAAGCCTGCACATCCTGCACGCCACCAACTTCACATTCCAGTCCGTGCATGACATCGCAGAAGCCACCGGCCACAGCCCAGCTCTGGTCGGCAGGCTGGCCAGCGAAATGGTCATCGATGGACTGCTGAAACGCAAAATCCAATACTCACCCCGAGAAGTCTGCTTTTACCGCCTCACCCCCAAAGGCTACAGGCACCTCCAGAAACACAAGCAAAACCCATGAGCCCCAGAAGGAACCCACCATGCCCGAGAAGCAAAAATTCAACCTGCTGACCTTCGAGGACCTCCAAAACCTGCAAGACGCCCTGAACCGAAATTACCTGCTCGAACCGTACCACTTCTTCATCCACAACGACCCCAGCACTGCACGCATCGAACTTGCCCTCTCAGGCAAACCCCTGATCAGCCAGAGCTACCAGAGTTACAGCAACGCGTGGAGCGAACAGGACAACTTCGTTGTGGAAGCCACGCTGATGCGCATGCTCAAAGGCATCCTGCACTTCAATGGCTTCCGACTGGCACCCTTTCACCAACTCGACAAAAGCATCGTCGACTTGGCTTTCACTGAGCAAGCCCAAGCGAAATGCACCTTCTCCACACAACTCTGGTACCGCATGCCCATGCTCTGGTCGACCCGCACAGCCAAAGACCGCCCATGGCACCGCATGCCCACCCCGCCACCCCCCTTCCAGTGGATCGAAGTGGACGAAGCCATCATCCTGCCCCTCAACTCCAGATTCGAAGGCCCACAAGGTGAACTCTGCGACTGCAGCGAACTCATCGCCCTGGTGCACGGCATGACCCGAGGCTACAAAACCATCACCCCGACCGGACTGCAAGACTTCACCCCCCCATGGCAAAACCCCGATGTCTTCAAAGAAAACTTCGACGTGCCCCCAGGTGGATGGCCATGACCAACCCAGAGCAACACACCCCTTTGCCCAAAACCCGATTTCAAATCGAGAAAACCGTCAGGGTGGCTCTGGAGAAAGCCGAAACCCACGGTTACGAAGAAGCCCTGTTTGCCCTCAAAGCCAACAGTTCAGGCTTCAAATGGAGCATCCACTGTCCGTACACGCACCCCGAGCAGGTTGCCGCCTTCTGGCGTGGCGTGCAACTCCACCGGGAGGACTTCGCAGAAGAAATGCGAAACCGTCACTCCCAGAGGGCAACGAGATGACACACAACGGCCACCTCCATGGGTTCATACGGCAGCATGCCAGAAACGAAAGCATGATTCGGTCTCTGGAGCACGCCGGGTACCCGAGGCACCGCATCCAGCAGGAACTGGCGTGCAGGGGAATCAGCCTGAAGGAATTTTTCCTTTCCGTGCAGATGGGCTTGATTCGGCATGCCCCAGCACCCTTCAAAATCCACGCTCAGCCTGCACCTCATCGGAAGCCAGAGCGGTTGCGTAAGCGCCACCCGAACGCCTCGAAGCGCAGAAAGGGACGGCTTTGAACCCATCGTGACCTCACACCGGATTTGACTGGACAGCCCAACACCTGAACACCAACACCAGCCACCCGAGCACCCAGGGTGGTTTTCTTCTGGGAGACACTGAGGATGAACCGACGCGAATACACCCCCGACATGAAACTGGAACACAACCTCATTGCCAGAGCCATCTGGTTGGGGCATTGCCTCCCTGATTTTGACTTGAACTTGATGGGGTTGCCGAACCCCGAGCAGCCAGCGGACCATTCCAGTGTGCAGATGATCGATGCGTTCATGGAATCCCACCGGTTGCTGAAAGAAATGAGTTTCCTGGTGTGGCGAGGCCAGTTCGATGATGCCAAAGCCCTCGCCGTGCAGGCCGTGCATGCCGAACGCAGGTTTGTGCGCTGCAGGAAAGAATACGACCAGAACCGCAAGGTGGCCACCGGAAGGTACCAGCCGGGCGTGCACTTCATGACCCTCGACGGGATCCGCTTTTACTTCGAATTGATTGTGCTGCACACCAACACCCCCGAGAGGCCCTTGGAGATCGTGAACGGTGAAGCCCTCGACATCCTCTCCGGCAGGCCCCACAACCCTGCCGCCTGGCAGGACCTGGCTGCATGGCTTTCCAGCAAAGCCACCCTGAATGGTCGGCCCATCGAAGATGACATGCATCTCGTGTGGCGAGAGGACCGGGGTGCTCTGGTGCTGCGTGACGCCATCCGCAAGAAGCATCCGCGGATGCTGCAGGCACTGGAGGCTTTGCGGTTGTCTTTGACCATGCACTGGGACACACCTGGAGAATTGATGGCTGAAAGGAACTTCAAGGCCAGAGAAGCCCGATCTTTCGTGCGGGACGTGCTGGGCGATCAGGATCCTGATGGGAACAGCCCGGATCAGGCTGTGCATGCCGGAGGGGTGAGCGTGCTGGTCCACAAGGATGGAACTCTGGAGCAGGCCACTTTGGTGGAGCACTTCAACCAGAAGTCAGAGCAGCAATTCCTGAGGGATTCTGCTGCCCTGCTGGAGCAGGAGGAAAACCCCGATTGACCTTTTACACGCAAAACCCCGTATAATGTATTTAAGCTGCAAAAAGTCTGTCAGGGCCTGCCATTGTGCAGGCCTTTTTCGTTTCGGTTTGCAGGCAGATGCGAGGCTGCGCGAGGCTTGAAGCGCGAAGTGGACCTGCCAGCGCCGTGGCGGTTTCAGGCCAGAGGTGCAAGGTGGCGCATGCACCCACCCCGGTGGCATTCCGGGCCCAGTTGATAGGGGGTCACCTCCTGAGGGTCCTTGCTGGTCTAGGGTTGCCGGATGGGCATCTCAAAGCACCCGGGCAGGGAAGGTCAGCAAGGGGGTCGTCTGGCGCGAGAAGCCAGTCGGTGCGAAGCATCCATGATGGGCTCTGCTCGCACCGGTTCGATGTTTGCCGTTCGGGTCCCTGGCTTCACGGTCAGGGCTTTCGTTCAGGTCGCTTAAGGAAAGCGTCCCGTGAGGGAAGATCCGGGTGAGAGTCCCGGCCTGGGCTGCTCTGGGAGGTTGCATGTCATTTCGGAATTTCATAGAAGCGACGCCTCTGCCCAATGGCAAGACCGCTGATGCAGCATGGTTCAGCAAGCGCTTCTCTGCGCCTTTGCATGAGCTGCATGCCTGCATCCTCGACCCGCACTGCAACCCTGACCTTTCAGCGCGCATGCTGCATGTGTTCTGCGACATCACCGGCCAGAGGGGATGGGTGTGGGAGGAGGCCAACGGCAGGAAATTTCTGGTTTTGCCTGCCCAGAGGTCCCAAGCTCAACAGCGGGAAGCCACCCTTGCAGCTTGCGCAGCAGCTCTGGCTGTCAAAGGTGCGCCACTGAAATCCGGCCAGTGCAGGACACGGCCGGATTTTGATTTGAGTGAACTGTTCCAAGACGAACCGTTAGACGTTTAACAACAAACAGCTAACGGGTGGCCCTGAGGTAGACCATGAAAATGCACTTACCGCACCCCGTTTCAGGCCATGCACCCAAACCATCAGCATGTGGCGCCCTGCGCTAAGGAGGTGATCCCCATCTCGCAGCCATGCGACAAATGGCACCACGTTCCGCTTTAAGCCCTTTCAGCCCACCCAGAGTGCAAGACAGGCACCCGACAGGAGAACACCATGACCACCAAAGCGACAGTTGGAAGAATCATTCACTACGTCACCACAGATCGACACGGCCAAGAGTGGCACCGTCCCGCCATCGTCAACAACGCTTTTGAGAGCAGTGAAAACAGGGTCAATGCCACAGTTTTCCCTGATCCTTTCAATGACACCGAACAGGCACCTTACGGCGTGGCCAGCATCGCGCAAGATGAGGACACGAAAGCTGTGGGCACCTGGCATTACCCTGAGCGGGAATGAAGCCCAGCCCGATGGCTTTCGCTCTGGCCCTGCAAACCAAGCAGGTGATCCAGAAGCACCGCAATGCCAAGCGCGCAAAACACCCAGAGCCCACACCGGACAGCGATCAGAAAATCCGGGAGGCGCTGAAAGACTTTCGTTGACGAAATGCAGCCCAGAGGGGCACTCTGGGCTTTCGTGATCTGGTAGCTCAGTCTGGTAGAGCGTGCGTCTCCAAAACGCAGGGTCGCAGGTTCAAATCCTGCCCGGATCGCCACACACCCACCCCGAGTCTGTACGGCTCGGGGTTTTTTATTGGAGTGAATCATGCAACAGCAAACCATGCGAATTGAGTACATGCCCCTTTCGGCCCTGCTGTCCCTCACCTGGGATGGGAACCCCAAAGACCACGCCATCACCGAGCTGCAAGAGTCCCTCGGGCGGTTCGGGTACGTCAGCCCGATCCTGCTGGATGAAACCACCAACAAGATCCTCGCTGGGCACGGTCGATTGGAGTCCTTGAGTGCCCTGAAAGCTTCTGGTCAGCCTGCACCGGACCGGGTGGCCGAGCAGGACGGCGAGTGGTTGATTCCGGTGGTGCGTGGCGTGCACCTGTCCAGCGACGTGGACGCCCGGGCTTACGTGGTTGCCGACAACAAGCACGTAGAACTGGGCGGTTGGGTGCAAGCCAACCTGTCCACGTGGCTGCAGGAACTGCAAGCCGATGGTGGGTCTCTGCTCGGGACGGGCTTCTCTGAAATTGAAGTGAATGCCCTGTTCGAGAAGTTCAACGCTGAGAACTTGCCTTCTGAATTTCCCGAGTACACCGAAGAAATCGCCAAGGAAGTGAAGAAGGTGACCTGTCCGCATTGCGGTGAGGAGTTCGTGCCATGACCTACCCGGATTTCCTCAGGCAGTGCTGGTCGGACGCGCATGCCCCCAGAGCGCAAGGAGCACCGACCGTGGCGAGTTTCTTCGCTGGGGGTGGCGGGTCGAGCACCGGTTACCACATGGCGGGCTTCAAGGAAGTTCTGGCGGTGGACTGGGAGCAGCACGCCGTGGACACTTTGCGGTTGAATTACCCTCACTTGCAGGTGTGGCATGGGGACATCGCGCAGTTGTCGGTGCCTGAATTCTTCCGTTTGACGGGCCTGCAGGTCGGTGAGTTGGACGTGCTCGACGGGAGTCCTCCCTGCCAGGGCTTCAGCACCAGCGGGAAGCGCATGATTGATGACCCGAGAAACCAGTTGTTCCGGGAATTCGTGCGCCTCCTGAGGGGCGTGCAGCCCCGGGCTTTCGTGATGGAGAACGTCGCCGGGATGGTGAAAGGCAAAATGAAGCAGGTTTTTGCTGAGATCCTCACGGAACTGAAATCCTGCGGGTACGAAGTGGCCTGCCGGAAGCTGAATGCCAGTTTCCTCGGGGTGCCTCAAGCCCGGGAGCGCATGATCTTCGTGGGTTTCCGCAAAGACTTGAAGCTGCAGCCGGTCTTTCCGGTGCCGCACACCCGACCGGTCACCGTCCGGGAGGCTTTCGAGGGTCTCCCTGAAGACCAGGACTCCGGTTTGATCCAGTCGGAGTTCGGGAAGTCCATCTGGGCGAAAGTGAAACCCGGCCAGGGCTTCGATGAGGCCCACCCGAAAGGCCACTGGTTCAACAGCCACAAACTCGACCCGAACAAGCCTGCTTTGACGATCAGCAAAACGGTGTTCGGGAATGGCGCTTCTGGCATTTACCACTGGCGTTACCCGAGGTTGATCAACCTCGGTGAGCTGAAGCGCCTCGGTTCCTTCCCGGATGAATACCAGTTCCCCGGTGAGTTCAAGGAGGCGTGGGCTCGGGTTGGGAACAGCGTGCCGCCTTTGATGATGCGAGAAATCGCCTTGTGCGTGAAGCGTCAACTGGAGCAAGCCAGAAGCGTTGATCACTGACCTTTCAGCCACCTGGAGGTGACATGGCCCCGAGAGAGAAACCCCCGGCTGCAACTCGGGGCCGGAAGAATTCCAGAGACGGCCCCGCTGCAACCAAGAAAACCACCCGCAAGAAGCCCCCTCCGAAGAAGGCCGTTGCAGTTGAAGTGAAGCAGGTGCTGCGTGAGCAGTTGCGGATGCTTTACATCACCACCGACTGCAGCCTTGCGGATCTCGCCAAAGAGCCGGATGCGCCGACCGTTCGAACGTTGGAGCGCTGGTCGGCTGAGGAGAACTGGCCGAAAGTCCGGCAGGTCTTCCAGGAGAAAGTCCGGGAAGGGCAACGGCGGTTCAATGAGGACCGCATTGCGCAGGACAAAGCCAAAACCCTGGACCAGCGGCGCACCCTTGCGCAGGTCTGCAGGGTGCTGGCCATGATGACCTCCGAGCATCTCAGAAGCCCGGAGGTCATCAAGAAGCTTTCGGTGTTCGAATTTAGCATGCTGATCCGCACGGCTGAGCAGGTGGAGCGCAACTCAGGCTCGAAATTTGACCGGGCAGCCCTCAAAAAAGCGCTCGATGACTTCATGCTGCTGCTCAGCATCGACCTCGATGAAGCCATGAGGGAGGTGGGGATCGATGAAGTTACGCGTGCCAACCTATACCGAAATGTTACGGGCAAGTGGGCAAGCCGCGAATTTGACCTCCCAGAGTGACCGCCCAGCGTGGATGGAATACCTGGAGGACATCGCTGACTCCCTGACCGGAAGCACCCGGGATGCCAGCAGCAAAATCAGCCTGGATGGCTTCAAGATGCTCGGGTGGTGCCAGGAGTTCTTGCCGCACCACTTCCCGAGTGAACCTGCTGCGTTCCATTTCGAGACGGCCAGTTTGGCTTTGCAGAACAACCGGGTGTGCATTGCCGCTCCGCGTGGCCATGCGAAAAGCACCCTGCATTCTCTGGGCCGGCCGTTGTATGAAGCGGCGCACCTCAGGAAGGCCTTCATCATTCTGGTGTCTGACACGGCAACGCAGGCCGAATCGTTGATGGGGGATTTGTACGGTGAGTTGCTTGAGAACGAGAAACTGACCGAGAAATACCCGCATTTGCGGTTGCCTGAAGCGAAAGATTACCGCAAGAAACGCACCAAGAAAACCGTGCGGGACGTGATCACCATGGGCGGCATTCGCTTCATGGGCGTCGGGGCACGCCAGAAGTTGCGTGGTCTGAAAAAAGGCGGTAAGCGTCCAGATTTGATCATCGTCGATGACCTTGAGAACGACGAGAACGTGTACACCGCATCCCAGAGGGAGAAACTCTGGAATTGGTTCACGCGTGCACTGCTGCCGTTGCCTGGCGCGCAAGAATACCACTTCATTGTGCTCGGCACGATCCTGCACAAGAAAAGCCTGCTGATGCGCCTGCTGGCGGAAGGTGAGAATGGCGGTTGGGTGACCCGCAGGTACCAGGCGATCCTGGAGGATGGGAGCCTGCTGTGGCCCACCCGGTGGTCCTTGGAGGCCCTTGAGGAAATCCGCAAAGCCATGACGCCCCAGTCCTTCCGGATTGAGTACATGAACGACCCGACCGACAGTGAATCCGCCCTCTGGCAAATGCAGTGGATTCAAGACCACCGGGTGCCGCCCACCGTGGACCTCAAGACGTTGCGTCTGGTGCGCATCGTGGTCGCCCTTGACCCGAGCACCTCCGAATCTGGTGATGAGTGCGGCATTGTGGTGATGGCCCTCGGGTCGGATGGTCGCGGTTACGTCCTGGAGGACCTGACTGGGTCTTACAGCCCGGACGAGTGGGCTGTGGTGTCTTTGCAGGCTTACCGGTTCTGGCAGGCAAATGAAATCATCGCTGAGAAGAACAACGGTGGTGAGATGGTCTCGTCGGTGCTGCGCGCGCACTGCCAGAGCGTCGGCGTCAGCACCCCCAAAATCACCTTGGTTTGGGCTTCGAAAGGCAAACAAATCCGCGCGGAGCCCATCGCTGTGGCTTACATGCAAGGCCGGGTTTCACACGTGGGTTTCTTTGAGCTGCTTGAAGAGGAACTCACCGGTTGGATTCGCGGCATGGAATCCCCCAACCGCATGGACGCCCTGGTCTGGGCCGCCACGGCCCTGCTGCTCCCAGAGGAAGAACAGAACCCTGTGTCTGCCACCACATACAAATCCGTCCTCAAGTCCATGCAGGCAGCCCGGAACAGAAACGCTGGAGGTCCCAAAAAATGAATGTTTTTCAACGCCTGCTCGGGTTGGGTCGCCCCAAAAGGGACCCCCCTGTCACCCCGGAAGCCCGCAGTCAACTGACCCACCTTCGGGCGCAAGCTGTTCGCGCAGTGAGCAGCAAACTCAAAGGGGGCCGCATCTCACGCGGTCCGACCCGTGAGCTCGGCGGAAGTTTCGGCATGGGAGGCATGCGCACCATGGCCTTCTCGGGTTACCCGAACGATTCAGCTGTCCGGTTGGTGCGACTGCTGCGCTGGCTGGCGCAATTCGACCCGGACATGAGCGGCGCAATCCGTGATTTCATTGCCCTCGCCAACCCCGGCCACACCGTGCGGTTCACCGGTGGAGCGAGGGCCGTGAAGCAAGCCGAGCAGGAATTCAAAGTGTGGGCGCAGCGCATCTACCCTGTGGGCGGTGGCCTGAACGGGCTGGCCAACAACCAGCTCCGCGAAGCCATCTTCGGAGCGTCAAGCTGCGAATGGTTCCCTCTGGAGAACCGCAAAGGCGTGCAGGACGTGGCGATTGTGCCCTGCGAAACGGTGCGCATCTCGCAGGATGAAGAAGGGAATTATCAGTACTTCCAGCAGGCTTTCGGTCCGCAAGTGCAACTCGACACCCGCACGTACAGGTACATTCCCATCCAGACGGACAGCGACAGCCCTTATGGGGTGCCGCTCATGCTTCCTGCCATTCAAGCCACCGAAATGCACCACAAAGCCATCCAGAGCCTTGAGCGGGTGGTGGGTTTGATGGCCAAAGCGGTGCTTTTGCATGCCGAAGTGCCCACACCCACCCGGCAAGAGCTGGAAGCCGACTCCGACCCGGACTCAGGGCCCCTGACCGACGAGGATTACCAGTCGGCAGTGCTGGACTTCCACACCGAAATGGCCTCGTTGATCATCGATCAGGCCGAGCAGGGCCTGCTGATCACCCCTCTGGGCACGAAATTGAACGTCACGCACCTCGCCAAGAGCGCAGAAGGCTACCCTGACGTGATGAAGGCCCTGGAACGCCTGAAGTTCTCCGGGATGCGCACCCTGGGCTTCCTGAGGGGCAGCGTGGACACCACCACCGAAGCGCTCGCCAAAGTGCAGTACCCGATGGTGGAGTCCGAAGCGTGGAACCTCGCCAACGTGGTCGCCCGGCAATTCGAATTCGGCATCAACTTGCACATGCAACTCTCCGGCATCCCAGTGGCCTGCCAGGTGGAATTCCAGCAGGCCCCGAGCGCTTTCGCTCTGGATGAAGCGAACACCGAGAGCATCCAGGTGGCCACCGACTTGAAGTTGTACGAGAAGTTCCCGAAAGCCATGCGTTCCCGCATCGAACAAAAACACGGCTTGGACCTCACCGAGGACCTCGCAGATGGTCAACCGAACATGCCTCAGCAGCCTGAAAATGCCGTGACTTCCATGCTGGCCTTCAACAAGCTCAGCAACGCCTACGAGGAGGTGAGGCAGGTGCAGTGACCGCGCCCGAAGCACCCTTTTTCGCCACCCTTCAGGGTGGTTTTTTTGTGAGGAGAACACATGAAATTTGACAGCATCATCAACCGTTACTTTTCCCGTGGGCGCTGGTTGATGTCCGAGCAGGGCGTCGAAACGATGCTGGCCATCCTGACCGCAAGAATGGAAGGCATCGATGCCGACCCGGCCTTGCTGGCTGAACTGCGAAAAGACCGCCAGTACAACATCACCGTGGGTGCCTCCGACGAAGGCATCAACCTCGCTGAGCTCCTGAAAACCCCTACCGCTGAAGGTCGTTCCTCGGCTGACAGCGGCGGGAAAGTCGTGGCGATCATGCCTTTGATTGGCCCGGTGATGGCCCGGGCAGGTTGGTTGGAGATGTGCGGTTACGTGGATCCGCACAGTTTCGCCACGCAGATCGATGCTTTCGCTGACGACCCGAGGGTGCACAGCATCATCTTGAACATCGACAGTCCCGGAGGGACAGTTTCCGGCACGGGCATTGCAGGCAGCGCCGTGGCCCGAGCAGCGGAGAAGAAACGCGTGGTGGCCGTGGTGAATGACGGCATGTACTCCGCTGCCCTGTGGATTGGTTCTCAGGCCACCGAAGTGGTCATGGCGCCCGGAGCGGAACTCGGGTCCATCGGGGTGATCGCCACGCACGTTGACCAGTCCGAAGCGGCAGCTCAGGCAGGCGTGAAGTTCACTTACGTGCGTTCCACGCCCGGCAAAGCCCGAGGGCAGCGTTTCGAAGCGATGGATGAAGCGACCCTCGAAGACTGGATGGGCGGACTGCAGGCCATCCATGACGAGTTCGTGCATGCCGTTGCAGTTGGTCGAGAGATGACCGACGAGGAAGCCGCCAAGCTCGCCACGGGTGCCACATGGCGAGGGCAAGCCGCCATCGATGCGGGCCTCGCTGACCGCATTGCCACCCTGTCCGACATCGTCCGTGAAGAACTCGACTCCATCCCTCAATCGGCAACCGGCACCAGAGGCCGTGACCGGAAAGGAGAGGCATCCATGCCCCAAGAAAACCAGGAAGCCCAAAACACTGCCGCTGAAGCTGGGAGCTCCAGCACCACAGCCACCCCTCCCGCCACTGCAGGCGGCACCACGGCAAACGCCCCTGCCCTCACCCCTGAAGTGCTGCGCACCGAGCACGCCGAAGTCTACCAGGGTGTGCTCTCCCTGGGCGCAGCAACGGAACGCTCCCGCATCGCAGGGATCCTCGGGGTCCAGACCGCTGAAGGCCTCACCGACCAGAGCCTCACTGAACTGCGTGCACGCGCAGCGGACGGCACGGCCTACCGGGAAGCCCTGCTGGGTGATTTGCGCACCGAGTGCGTCAGGCTGCACGGCGCTCAGGATGGCCCGGCTGCAGGTGACCTGATGGTCACTGCCTTCAAAAACCAGAGCATCGAAAACCTGCAAAAGCAAGTCGCCCTGGTGCGCAAACAAGCCGACGCCACTGTCCCTGACGGGCGGAAAAGCAAACCCTCCTCTGGCAATTCCAAAACCGAGAACGAAACTCAGCCCATCGACTGGGCAACGGAGGCTTAATCATGGCCATGAAGAACAAGTCTTTCAACAACATCCGCAGTTACCGCTCCTACACCAGCGAAAGCGCCAGCACCTACAAAGCCAACAACGCCAACGTGGTGGTTGGAAGCTGCGTGACCATCGTCGGCAATGAAACGGTGGGCCTCGGTGCGGACGGCGACCCCCTGACTGGACTGGTGTCCGTTCGGGCTGCGAACGGCAATGTGACCGTCGAAGAGCGCGGCGTGCACGACATCGAAACCACCAGCCTGCTCACTGTCGGCCTCAAAACCCTCGTGGTGGACGGCACCGGCAAAGCCAAAGTGGCTGCAGGTGGCCTGCAATGCCGGATCCGCGCCACCTGGACTGAAGGTGGCCAGCATTTCGCCCGAGTGGACCTCGGGTAATCCACCTCAACCTGAAGCCCCAGCCCCGAGGACACTCGGGGTTTTTTCATTTCGCTCCCCGGAGGAGAACCCATGAGCAAATACAACCTGAGTGACCTGCGAGACGCCAAAGGCGTGCTGGCCGAAGCGCAAGCCAAAAAGATCAGCCCTTTGACTTTCATGCTGCGACTGGCCAGAACCAACCAGCTCCACACCGACGTGTACAACCCTGACGTGGAAGACAAGCACGGCAAAGGCCCGATCGCGCAAATCCTGCGCAACGCCGGAATCATCACCACGGGCCCCGCTGCAGGCAACATCGAAGCTTCTTTCTTCAGCGACAACGGCAACGAGGTGTTCTTCCCTGTGATGGTCGAGCAGGTCGTGCGGGAATTCGAGAAGGTCGGCATGCACCTCTTGGGCTTGAATGACTTGGTGAGCGTGGTGGTGCCCACCAGCAGCACCGCCGTGCGTTACGGCATCTTGGATGAAATCGAAGGGGACGCCATTGCTGGCGACACCACCGAAGGGGCAGGACAGGGTGTGATTGTCCTCACCCAATCCAAAAAGAGCGTGAACCTCGAAGAGCGCTCCTGGAGGCTCGAAGCGAGCTACCAGGCTCTGGCGCATGTCCGACTGGATTTGTTCAATCGGTACCTTGCCAAAGTGGGCCGCAAACGTGCACGCGAGAAAGTCAATGAGGCCCTCGAAGTCAGCATCAACGGTGATGAGAACGGCAACCCTGCCCCCAACACCGCTTTCGCCACCACCCTCTGGGACCTCAAAGACCTCGTGCAGTTGATGCTGCTGATGAACGACAACGACGCTGAACCCAACGTGATCACCGGTGACCGCGTGGAGCTGGGCAAGCTGCTCACCCTTGCCCACCTGGTGGACCCTGATGCCACCTCTGACGGAGCCCGCTTCCGTGAAACCGGAGCTTTCCCCAGCATCCTCGGCATGACCCCCAAACGTGCCCCCAAAGGCAGCGTGCTCGAAGGCACCGGCAAAGTCGCCCTGATCGACACCAACCTCGGCCTGGAACAGTACGTCGATGAGAAACTCACCATGGTGGAATACGACAAGCTGATCGTCAAAGGCTTCGAGCGCGTGGTGTTCCGTGAATCCTACGGTTTCGGCAAAGCCGACAAAGACGGCGTCCGAACCGGCTCCCGCCAACTTTAAGCCCTCACGCATTGAACCCCGGCACCAGCCGGGGTTTTTTCAGGAGAACCCATGTCCAACGTATCCCGCAAATGGCTCCTCGCAGCCGCCATCTTCGCCCTCACCGGACCGCTCATCGACCCCTCGGAATCCCCTCCCACCGAAAAGGACCTGGAGGCCATCAAAGACCACCTTGAAGCAGGTGACCGGGACGCCGTTGAGAAACTCCTCTCCGAAAAGAAAATCCAACTGGTGAACCTGCCCACCGACTGGCCTGAAGGGACCGCTGAGAGCATCGCCAGCACCCTCAAAGAGCAACCTGAACGCATCACCAAACTGCTTGAACTGCTCAGCCAGAGCAGCCCTCCCGAGAAGATCCTGCAGGAACTCGGGCTGTCCGAGTCTCCCAAAGCCGACAAAACCATCAAGGAGATCCCTGAAGGGCAAGTGATCGCCACGGTGGTGGAGCAAATTGCCAGTTATGGCGGGGAGTACACCATCACCGATGGAGAGAAACCCTTCGTCATCAACCACACCCCCCAGTTGGTGCCCCAAACCGCCCAGGTGGAACTCTGGAAGGGTCGCAAGACCGTGCGTTACTGGACCCTCAAGGAATACAACGCTTGGCTTGCAAGCCAGGCTTGAATCCTCAGGTCGGGTGATTGAGAGGGAACATGGAATTCACGCCAGAGCAATTCTTGAGTCACTTCCCGGCTGTGGTGCTGCCCTCCGGGAAGGAAGAAGATTACTGCGCAGCAGCAGAAGCCTGGGTGGTCATGCAGGTCAACAACCGGACGGTGCAACAAACCTCCCTGCTGGAGCACGCCAAAGCGTTGTATGTGCTGGTTTTGCTGCACACCAACAACGAGTTCCAGAAGGCCGAGAAGGCAGGCCTGACCGTCACAGTCGAAGGGGAAGGGTCGGTGCGCCGGGAAAGCTCTGGCATCAAACAGCACGCCGACCAGAGCGAAAAATACAAAGCTGAAGCCCTTGCTTTGATCGAAAAGGCCTGCAGGCCCCCCAGAGGTCCCTTCCGGCTCGTTGCGGGGGTGGCCCGGTGACGGAATTTGATGATGCTTTCGCTGACATGCAAGCCCTGACCCGCTCGCAAAGCACCTCCATCTACAACCGCGAGCACCCCTGGACGTGGAAAACCCCCGCAGCAGAGCCCTTCGTGAACGGCAGGCCAGCAGCACCCACCACCCACACCGTCACCCTGCGGTTCAAAGCCTGGGACCCCAGCAAAGCCACCGATCGCCGCAGCATCGACTTCATGGCCACCAGCCCCGAGCGGGACACCTGGCTCGGAGAGTTCAAAGAAGGGCAAACCCTCCCGGCCATCAACGCCACCACCGAAATCCCGGAAGGGACCCTCACCCTCACCACCCTGCAAACCCCGAGGCGCAGCACCCTCGGGACGCCTTTCATAGCGAAACTCTCCCGGTGAACCATGGATGAAACCCTCAAAAACCACCTGACGGGCCTTGACCCTCCCGTGAACACCCTGCTCGACGAGGAAGCCGACTTGCCTTACGGTTACCCCGGTGGCTTCAAAGCGTACCTGAAAGACAGCGGTGGCTTCGTGGTGATTTACAGCCCTCAAACCCTCAACTTTGACGGCATCACCCGCACCTGCATGGTCCAAATGGACGTGCTTGCACCCAGCAAAGCCGAAGCCAGAGCCCTCGCAGGCAGGATCACCCGGAGGCTCCACCAGCACCCGAGCAGCAGCAACTACAACACCCCATACGAACTCCTCACGGAGAACAACACCCCCATCGACGGGGGGTACAAGACCACCCTGACCTTCCAGGGCCCCCACAAGGAGACACCATGACCATCACTCTGGCCAACCCGAAAGCCCGCAGTGCCGACAAAGCCCGCATGCTTGGCTTCCGCATGTACTTCCCCAGCAAGAAAGACCTGAAGACTTTCGACCTCGGGTACACCCGCAGCCCCCAGTTCTCTCCCACCAAAAACGAAGTGGAAATGAAAGCCGCCCCGAACGGCGCAGAAGAAACCGTCCGGATCTTCCAGACGGGCTTCAAAGACGTGGTCACCTTCGAATCCATCAGCGTGGACGATCCCGGCGTGCGTTACCTGCACGCCGGAAACATCCAAGGCTGGCTGGATGAAAGTGACGTGGCTGCCTTCCAGACCACTTTCGATTACGAAGTGGGCGACCTGGTGCGCCCCGCCGTTGCCAACGGTTACCTGTACAAAGTCACCGTGGCCGGAGAGTCCGCAGCGGCCGCGCCCGGCGCATGGCCCACCGCAGCAGGCAGCACCGTGGTCAGTGGCGGCGTGACTTTCGCCCTCGCAGGCACCCTGCCCACCAGCGTCTGGGTGACCCCCACCCAGAGCACCCCCGTGGATGGCATGGCCATCATGGTGTTCCCCGCAGCGGACGGCGGGAAAGGTGAGCTGCGCGTCTACCCGAACGCCCAACTGACTGGGGATGGCGTGGGGGCAGGCCTCGACGGAGCGAACGGCAGCGCCCTCAAATTCAACCTGACTGCTCTGGAATCCAAAGGTTTCCCGCTGCCTGCCAGCATCACCAGCAAACCCGGCTTCACCGTTGGAGCCACCGCAGATGGAGGTTTCACCATTGGCGGCATCGCCAACGAAGATCTCGACACTGTGGCAGCAGAACTCGCCGTCGATTACTTCGCCAGCCTGTAAACCCCCTTTTTGAAGCACCACAGGACCCCCACCCTTTTTCGGGGGTCCTTTCACAACAACAGAAGACCCTTTGCCTCTGGAGGCCCCATGTACGACACCAAATACCAAAGGACCATCACCCTGGACTCCGGTCAGACCCTCACCCTCACCGCCTGGAAGCTCAAACACGCCAGCACCCACCAGAGGGAACTCCTCAACTTCGTCGCCGTCGGTGCCATGCTCGCCACCGCAGACGGGAACCAGGAAGCCCTCGGGATCCTCATCGAAGGTGAGTACGTCACTGCTGTGCAGCAAATGCTGGAGCACAGCGTCACCGAAATCGAAAAAGTCAACCAAGTGCAGCTCATCGACATGCCCCTCATCATGCAGACCCTCTGGGAACTCAACCAGCTCGAAAGCCTGCTGGCAAAGGTCGAAGCGCTGGCGATCAACCTGCGGGGCCGCCTGACCAAAGCGCAAAAAACCGAGATGGAAGCCCTGCAGAACGCGACCCCCTGACGGAACTGATCGAAGAAAAAGGCTTCGATTACGTCCAGAACCTCCCCCACGTCCTCATCGAAGACGTCTGGCAGGCCAGAGAAAGGCGTCTCTCCCGGGAAAGGGCATGGGGCATGCGGGACCACCTGATGGCTTCCGAATGGGGCGTGAAAGCCGAATACATCGGAGAGGGCCCCGAACCGAAACCCTCCTACCGGTACGATGACAGCCCACGCCAAGCGTACCTGCGGACCCTTGAAGAAAACGGCGGTCTGCGCCCCCAGCAGACCAGTACCCCAGAGGATCACGAGGTGCAAGAAGCCCAACGGCAACTGGACGCCTGGAGACAAGGCTTTGAGCAAAGGAAGTGAGTCATGCTGGACAGCAACTTCGATGAATGGCTGGCTGAAGAGGAAGCCAGGGAGCTTCGCCTCCACGCCGAAATGACCCGAGAAGTGCAAGACATCGCCCAGTACACCCTCGCTCTGGCCATCACCGGCGTCAACCAAGGCGTTTACGACACCCCGGAAGGCATCTACCAGCGCACCCGGAAGCTGTTCATGAACATCGACGTGATCAACCGGAGCACCAAAAACCGCTTCACCCTCGACGTGAAAAACAGCACCCGGTACGCCTCAGACGTGGAATTCGGCACCCTCGGCCAGAGCGCAGAAAGCACCCTCCAGGCCGAAGCGGAAGCCCTCGGGGAGCAAACCACCACCCTCTACAAAGGCCGCACGGCCAGAAGGTGGCGCAGACCGAACCCCGCTCACCTCAGGGCAGCGGTGTGGGCCGGACTGAAAATGAATCGGGTTTTTGAGGGCCTCATCCAGCAGATTTGGCCTTGATGGACCTTCAGGCCAGGATGAAGTTGATCACAAATAAGATCAAGGGCCACATCAACACCAACAAAATCAGTGGGATCAGCCAGAGCAAGGTGCGGCAGCCTTTAACGGTGTCTGCTGCATCTGCATCGGCCTGCAATTGCCTTTTCAACTCAAATTCTTCCCGGATTCGCTGTTCATCTTGAGGGTTCATTCCCCCAATCTAGCAAAGGAGCTGTAAGAAATGGCGACAATCAAGCACACGCAGCAACTCGACACCTCGCCATTTTTCACTGCGTTTCGCAAAATGCGGGCCGATGCCAGAACCGAGCACGGCCAGTTCATCGCCGAGTGGAATGCCCGCCAGAAGGGATTGAAGGTCGATGCGCACTTCAATGCCACGGGCCTGCAAACCTTCGCCACGGAACTGGACAAGGTGATCGTCAAAGCGCAAGCCCTGAAAACCCTGATTGAGTCCATCAAAGTGCCCCCCATCCCCCCGGGTGGCGGCGGTGGTGGTGGTGGCTCTGGGCCTTCAGTCACGGACCTGCAGAAAGCCAGGGCTTTGCTGCGTGAAATCCAGACGATCAGCAACCAGGCGAACTTCAATCCGACCGTGCAGGGCGTGACGCAACTCCGGGAAGAGTTGAAGGTGGTGCGCGATCAAGCGAAACGCCTCCAGGATGATCTGAAAGCCCAAGGGGTGCCGAAAAGCGACCCTCGGATGGTGGCCACCAGCAAGGCCCTGAAGGAAGTGCAGAAGCAGATCGATGACCTGGCAAAGAAAAAACTGGAGTTGCAGGCCAACGTCGATCCTGCGAAACGCGCCTACGAAAAATTGATGGGTGAGATCGACAAGAACAACCGGAACATCAAGAAAATCACCCTAGAGGTGGACAGCCGCAGGCTCAGCCCCGAGCAATTACGTGCTGCCGCTCAGGAGTTGGATCGACTGGTGGCCGCCAATGACCGGTTGCGCCAGAAGCTCACCGATGCCAGCAATGGCTTCAAATCCAACCAGATCACCGAGGGTTTGATTCGCGTTCAAACCGGGGCGAATCAAGCCACCGAGTCCCTGAGGAGGCTGGAGGAGCGGGCACGTCAAGCCGGGTTGAACATTGCCAGCACCATGAACCAAGCTTCGAACAGCGCCCTGCTCACCGGGTCCGCTGGAGCGGTGAGCATCTTCAAGATGGCTCAGGCTTCAGACAAAGCCACAGTCAGCCAGAGGCTGTTCAACAAGGAACTCGGGCGTCAAGGCATCGCGGCAGCGGAAGGCCAGAAGGCGATTGATCAACTGGTCAAGACCTTCAAGACCGTGCCGAGCGTGGCTGAAGAGTCCGTGAAAGTGATGCTCAGGAACGGCTTCACCTTGAACGACGCCGTGAAAACCCTCACTGCGGGTGCCGCGTCCGGTCTCGCTGCGGGCCGCACGGTCCAGAAGTCCTTCGAGGCCATTCAGAACGTTGCAGTCACCAAACTGTCCCGAGAACTGAACACCATCGGCATCTCTGGGGATGTGGGACCAGCGATGATCAAGTACGCCCGGAGCATCGGGGTCACCAAGGACGAGCTGACCAATTTGCAGCAAGCCCAAGTGATCATGAACGTGGTCCTCAAAGAAACCAAACAGGAAGTTGAGGACATCCCCGAGTTGATGCAGAGCATGGCCGGTCAGATCAGCGCTTTGACTTCAGAAGGCCTGATTTTCATTCAGAAGTTCGGGAAGACTTTCGTTCCGATGGTCACAGACATGCTGAAAGGCGCGACGAATTTCCTGAACGTGATGGAGGGCTTCAATCCGGTGCTTTTGCAGGTGGGCGCGGGGCTGTTTCTTGTCAGTACCGGGGGCATTCTGCTTGTTGGGGCTCTGGCGAAAGTCAGCGCTGGGATTTTTGCAGCCAACAAGTTGATGAACGATTACAAAATCTACATGTCCGGCATGGCAGGTCAGGCCATGTTGAACAAGTTGGCTCTGGCAGGCCCGTGGATTGCCCTCACGGGAATTGTGGCTGGGGCTGTGCTGGCCGTGAAAGGCTACATGGAGGCCACCGAGAAAATCTACGAGGATGCCGAAAAAGCCGAGAAGGCGTCCCGAGAGCGCCTGGTCGGTCAGTTCGGTGAGCAGTTCGTGGGTTTGATTGAGCAGGTGGTGGTGCTTCAGGAAGCCAAAGGTCGCATTTTGCAGGACCTTGAGGACGCTGAAGTCAGCGGGAATCAAGCTGCGGTAGCAGCAGCAAAAACCCGCCTTTCGAACGCCGACGCTTTGATTGCCAAAAAACGAGAGGAGGCACGTGCAGCCAGAGAGGCATTCCAGGCCGAAAAGGACCTGCAACTCAGCTTGGAGAACCGCAAGGCCATCGATGAGTCCCTGAGTCAACGTGAAGCGGAACTGAACCTCGATGTGAAAACCGATTTCGGGAAGCAAGCCGGGAAAATCGCTCTGGAATTCCAGTCGATGCTGGACGAGGTGCGCCAGAAAATCCCGGACCCCACCATCCGCATTGAGTTGGAAACCCGAATTGACCGGGTGAGGCAGCAGGCATTGGATCAACTGGTGGCTGAGCAACTGAAATCCACCGAGCAGGATTTGCGTCAGGCGGAACAGAGCATTCAGGATCGCCGGATTGCCCTGACTCAGGATGGTCGCACGAAAGTGATGCTGGAGCAGGCCAAAACCTTCAATGAAATTTCCAGCAAGTACGATGAACAGCTTGCCGAACTGCAGAAGAAGGCCAGCGAAGCGCCTGACGTTGGCACACGTCAGAAATTCGCAGTTGAAATCCAGAAGTTGACCCTCCTGAAGGCCGATGAACTGAAGACCTTCACCGAGCAGGGCATGCGTGCCATCGCAGAGTACGACCTGCAAACCGAACGGCAACTCCTTGCTGGTGCAGTGTCTGCCCTCGGGGCACGCCGGAGCAGTTTGGATGCTGCGGTGGCCAGTCTGGAGGCTTTCAGGGACAAGGAGATCGAGCTGTACGGCCAGAGCGGGGATGCCCGTTTGCGGATTGAGGGCCGTTACAGCCAGCAGATTTTGAATTTGCGTCTGGCGGCCATCAGGGTGCAGCGGGATCAGGAGTTGCTTTCCGCTCAGGGTGCCTTGGAGCAGGAGTTGCGGGACGCCCAGAGCCTCGGGGCCAGAAAAGGGGAAGCGGAAGCTCAAGCCCGGTTCCGTTTCCAGCAGGAGAAGCAACGCATCGAGTTGGCGAGCAGCACCCAGGTGGAGCAGGCCCGTTTGGGTGCCATCCGCAGGGAGCAGGAGGCTCGGGTGGCGGCTTTGCAGGACGTGCTGGGCCGTGAGCTTCGCAACTTGAAGGATTTGACGGGCGCAGAGTTGACCAGTCTGGAGGCCCGTTTGCGGGCCCGTCGAGCTGCTGCAAGCACCCCCGGTGAGATCAAGGCCCTTGAGGACGCTTTGCGTCAGGTGGGGCAAGTGCGGCTCGACAACGTGCTGGGTTTGAAGTCGGCTTTGCGTGAAGCCAGGGATTTCAGTCGGGACCTTGGGGCTGAACTCAGCAAGAACCTGCTCACCGGGTCAGACCGGGCCAGAGCGGAAGCGGATGGTCCTTTCGAGTCGCAACTGAAGAACATCCAGAAGCAAAAAGAGTCCCTTTCGAAAGCCCTTGCTCGGGTTCCGGAAGGGGCGGTTTCCACGGTGGTGCTCGAGCAGTACCGGGCCCAGTTGACGTCTTTGAACACTTTGGAGCTTGAGGTGCTCTCCCAGAGGCACACGGCCCGTTTGCGTGCCGAATCGGAGTACCAGGGTCGGGTGTCCGAGACGGTTCAAGGAAGGCTGCAGGGTGAGGCGCGTCTCGCTGAGGCGCAAGGTCAGGTGCTCACTGCCCGGCGTCTGGAGTTGCAGGCCAGTGAGGAGCAGGTCCGCAACCTGGAAAGTGCCTTGCAGACTGCATTGTCCACCAACCAACAAGGGGTGGACTTGGCGGCTCTGGAGAACAACTTGCTGTCGGCGAGAACCGAGCTGTACAGCAAACAGCAGGCCCTTCAGCAGGCGATTTTCGAGGACCGTCAGGCCAGCATGCAGTACGACATCGACACCGCTCAGGCCCTGCTGGACTTGCAACGCCAGCAGGCGGAGGGGTCCGAGGGTCAACTGCGCGTGTTGCGTGCAGAGGTGCAGATCGCTGAGCAGAAACTGCTGCTGGCCCGTGAAACCCAGAGGAATGCCCTGCAAAGCCCGTCCGGGAACACCCAGCAGGTGCGGGATGCGAACCTCGGGGTGCTGAAAGCGGAAAGTGAACTGCTGTCCCGCAAGAAAGCCCTGCAGGATGGTTTCGTGCAGTCCCGCAGGGATGAGTTGAGTGGAGGGCTGGTGCTGCTGGAAGCGGAAGCCTCTGCCTTGGCTGCCCGAGCGAGAAGCGACCGTGAAACCGTTGAAGCCAAAACCAGAAAGGTGGCTCTGGCCCAGCAGGAGCTGCTGGACAGCCAGGAGCTCTTGGATTTGATGGTCAAAGGTGGATCGAGTGCCGCGGACGTGAACAAGCAGCAGGCCGAAGTGATCGGCAAGCAAACCGCCCTGTATGAAGCCCAGAGGGATGAGTTGAATGCCATCATCGAACTGGAACGCAACCGCCTGCGGGAAGGCTTGACGTTGCAGGCTGCCTTGGTGGCCAGTCAGGTGGCCCGCGCGAAAAGCGATCAGGATGTCCTCGGTGCCAAGGAAGCCCAGGTGGATCTTGCCCGGGCTGAACTCACCGCTGAGGAAGGCATCCTCGCCGCCATGCTGAAAAACGGGGCTTCCGCTCGGGACCTTGAGAGCCAGCGTGCCACCATCGTGCAGAAACGCACCGCTCTGGAGTCCGCGCAGCAGGATGCCTCCAAAACCCTGCTGGACCAGCAGCTCGCAGCGTTGACCCGGGGCTTTGATGTGCAGGAAGCCTCCTTGAAGCTCAGTGAAAGCCAGTCCCGCACGGACGGCGAAGCCCTGCAGGTGAAACAAAAGCAGGTGCTTTTCGCTGAACGTGAACTGGCCGCTGCGAGGGCAGCGTTCAACCTGCTGCAACAGAACGGCGCAACGAGCGTCGAACTGGACCGCCAGAGGGTGGAGGTGCTGTCGAAAGAGCAGCAGTTGAATCAAGCCCGGTCGCAGGAACTCGCAGCCCGGATCCAGAGTGAACGGGGTGCCTTGCAAGGCACTCTGGCACTGCTTTCCGCCCAGGTGCAGGCCCAGAATGCGCGCGCGGTGACGGAACAGCAGGTGCTGGCTTCCCGGCAAGCCCAGGTTGGACTGGCTGAGCAGGAATTGGTGGCGGCTGAAGGGGTGCTGGCGTTCATGGAACGGCAAGGGGCGTCCTCGAAGGACATTGAGCAGCAGAAAATCGAGGTGATCGGCAAGCAAACCGCCCTGTATGAAGCCCAGAAGAACCTGCTGCAAAGCACCCTCGGGGTGAAGCGTGAGCAGTTGCGTGCCGAGTTGGATCTCGCTGCGGCCCTCCTCAACCGGAGTGCTGCATCAGACCGCTCGGACGGCAATGCCTTGCAGGTGCAGGAGGGGCGGGTTCAGCTCGCTGAGCGTGAACTGGCCGTCTCCAGAGAAACCTTGAATTCCGTGCTTCAAACTGGTGCGAGCAGTCAGGATGTGCTGCAGGCCCGCCTTCAGGTGGTGAATGCCGAAACGAACCTGCTGACCGCCCGGAATGAACTTGAAGACCAGGTGCGTCAACGGGAACAGGACCGCTTCAAGGCCAGCGTCGCCTTGCAGAACAGCAACTTGGATTTGCTGGAACGGCAAGCGGACAGCGAGCAGGCCTTACTCAGGGTCAAGGGGCTCCGCATTCAGGGGGTGCTGCAAGAAATTCAATTCCAGGACCGTGAAATCCTGCTGGCGAAAGCCCGAGGGGACAGCGAAGCCAGCATCAACCAGCTGGTCACGGAACGGAACGGCCTGTACGGGCAGCTTCTGGACCGTCAAGGTGAGTTGTTTGACCTCGGGGTGGAGTTGAACCTCCTGCAGGTCGAAGCCAGAAATGCCGCAATTGCTGGCCTCGCCCAGTTGTCCGGTCTGGCAGATGACGGGGTGGCGAATGCTTACCTTGATGTGCTGGAAGCCGGTGAGCAGGTCAGCCGGATCCAGAAGGATTTGCAGAAGCAGGATTTGACTTTCCTGCAACGCAAACGCCTCCAAGTGGACCTCGCCAAAGCCCAGACCGCTGAGCTGCAAAAGCAAGAGCAGCTGCAAAAAGCCCTTGAGGAGCGTGAAAACCTCCGCATTGCCCTGCAAGGCAAAATGCGGGACTTGCAGAACGCAGCCGGGGTGCCCCTCGAAGGGGTGGAGCTCGCCACCCGCAATTTGATGCAGGCGGAAAGCGAACTGGCTCTGGTGTCCGCGCAGACCGCCCCTCTGCTGGAGAAAGTCAGGTCGGGCATCGGTCTGACCGCACAGGAAGCACAGGAAGCCTCCGGGAAGATGGACGGTTTGATTCAGGCCATCAACCGCAAACGGGAAGCCCTGAAAGGGGTCGCTGATGCCCAGAAGGCCGCTTTCACCGGGAACAGCAACCTGCTCAGTGCGATCAGCGAGGCCCGCAAAGCCTTCCAGGGAGGTGAACTCACCGACAGTCAACTGCGGGATGAAACCCGAGTGGCTGAAGGCAGACTGCAAGCCGCCCTGACGTTCCTCAAGGCAGCCCAGCAAACCGGCAGCCCTCAGGAGCAAGCCGATGCCCTCCAGGCGCTCACCAAAGCCAAGCAGGAATACGACCAGGTGCTCTCCCAGGCCGATGAACGCGGCCTCGGGGTCAGCAAGGACGTGAACCTGCTCGTGAACGCCCAGGTGGCCGTGGAAAGCGTGGCGAAAAGCAGCGACCAGTTCCGCTTCAACATCAACGACGCGGCCAGCAGGCTCGCGCAAGTGCAATCGCTCGCTGAAGCGTTCACCTTCGAAATCCCAGCAGAGAACGCCGTCACCATCCGAGATTCCCTGTCTGACATTCAGGGCATCATCGACTCCCTCAAGGACAAAGACCCCCTCAGTTCGTTCTTTGAGGCCCTGCCGGACCGCCTCTCTGAACTGACTGCCGGAATTGAAGTGGCCGTCCGGACCGGAATGGAACGGGGCCTCGCCAACCTGAAAGTCCCAGAGGTGACCGGCGTGAAACCCGTCCCGGTCGCTGAAGGCACCACCCGGGTCTCTCAGGTCATCAACACCGAAATCCACGTGGGGGACGTGAACATCCACGCTTACGAAGTGAACGACCCTGAGAAGCTCGCCCAGATGGCGGCCAGCAGAACCCTCGACCTCATCAAATCTGGCATGGCCAGAGAAGAAACCCTGAAAGGAAACCCATGAGCCGTCTGCCTCTGGTGCTCGACATCAACGGGGTGACCTTATCGAGCCCCCCAGCCGTGCACAAGAAGCCCGTGAATGCCCAGAAAGTCAAAGAGGTCAATGAGGTCTCCACGCTCGATGGGCTGCGGGTGACGCGCGTCGCACCCACCCGGGTGTGGCGCATCACCATCGAACTGCCAGAGGACGCACCCCTCTGGCCCGCTGAGCACCAGCAACTGAAAACCTTGGAGGTCGGGGACGTGATCACCCTCAGGGAGAATTACACCGAACCGACCCTGACCGTCTGGCAGAACTGCGTGGTGGCCGAGAACCCTTCGTTCCCACGCAAACTGATGGACCCGAACACCACCGGGCCGAAAGCCGACGTTTACGGCCTGAAGCTCGTCTTGCAGTACCAGGAGGACGCATGAGCAAAGAACTCACTTGGACGAAGCCCGACGACACCCCAGCAGGGGACACCACCAACCTCGGGGATGTGGATGTCGGCACCACCACCCCGGCTTTCACTTTGTGGTTGAAGAACACCGGCACGGAAACCGTGAGCAGTGTGCGGTTGCGGCTCAACCAGAGCAGCATGGCCGATGGGGGCCTGATCGGATCGGTGTCCGGGATCCCCCTCACCGACGATTTCACGGAATTCGCTGCGACCCTCGACCCTGGGAGTCACATCACCGTGGATTTGCAGTGGACGGTCCCTCCGGACGCCGTGCCGCTCTCCATGGACAATGCCTACGTTGAAGCCAAGTTCCGTTAAGGGGGGCTGAATGCCGTTCATCCTGATCAACGGTGATTACCATCTGGCGCACACGGTGCTGGCGAGCAGCTCTTACGGCGTCCGGCATGAAGTGCAGGTCAGCAGCAGCACCCTCAGTCGGCATGAAGTGAAAGCCAGCACCAGCATCCGCTTGCAGCACGAAGTGCAGGCGAGCACCATGCCCGAGCTGGACCTCAGTCACCTGGTGGTGGCCCGGGTCAGGCCTGAGTTGACTGCGGTGCATGAAGTGCGGGCCTGCACCAGCCCGAGCGATTACCTCTCCCGGCATGAAGTGCGGGCGTCCTCTCCCGCTGGCCACGGCGCAGTCCGGTCCGGGGTGGCGGAATCCTGGGCGTTCACGCAGCATTCCAGTGTGCTGGGCGACAAACTGAAAAGCTGGACGTACAGCAGGCCCGATGGCCTCGGGGTGAGTTTGCAGTGCACGTTCGATGGGCTGCACGCATCGATGTCGGACAGTTTGCAGCGCATCACGGTGGTGGCCACCAACAAAGCCAACAGGCAACGGTTGAGTTTCACCACGGAACGCCTGCAGGGGAACGGGGCGTCCAGCACCCGAACCACCCGTTCAGGGTCGGACACGCAATTGAACTTCAGTTCACCCATCCAGAAGAAGCTCGGCGCGCCCCTGCCGGAGCTCATCCCGTGGGCCGGAATGCCCGAGGAGGGCCGCTCTGGGGCGTCCTGCTCGCAGAGAAAAGCCCTCAGGAAACGCAAGCCTGTCCGGGCGTTGCTGCAGGAAGCCATTCAAGCTGCGGACCTGCAGGTGCGCTTTTTGCCCGGCTCGTTTGCCAGTGCTTTCAGTGGTGAAATCATCCAAGGCACCAGCAGCGATTACAGCACGTTCGGGAAGACCTTGCAGCAGGTGCTGAATGACTTTTACGGCAAGCTCGGGGCGACTTTCGCCACCCTCGACAATGACACCCTGCTGGTCATCGCGCCGGGCGGAAACAAGGGGTCCGCTGGAATATCCTCCTCCACTTTGCGCAGGTACTGCGAGGAAACGTCCAGCAACACCCCTTACCGGGAGAAACTCGGGTTCCTGAAACTCACCGGGATGCCCGAGGAGGCAAATTTTGCTTCTTTTGATTTGTCTGGTGACCCGGATCAGGCCGCGAAGGAATTCGAGCTCAGCAAGAATTACATAGACCGCAGTGAGACGTCCACCCCTGGGGGGACCACGTACAGCAGCGTCCAGAAAGAGGGCGGGAAGGTGGTGCGGGAAGGAACCGTGGTGATCAGCACCGTGACGGTGAAGGCCCCTGAAGGGAAGAAGCTGCCGGACCGGGTGTTCACTCGGGTTCCGATCAGCGAAACCAACACCTACAAGCGGTACTCCAGCACCTGCGAAGGTCAACTGACCAGCACGTACCAGAAGCACCGCGAGTGGGCTTACCCGTTCAATGCGCAGCTCCAGCAGGCCATTTTGAGCATTCCGGGCTACCAGTTCGGGACTTCTGCGGGGCAACTTTTGTCGGAGAGCACCACGCAAGTGCTGTACGAGTGGAGCCCTCAAGGGTGGTTGAAGCGCAGGGTGACCCTCACCACCAAAACAGGCAGCCTTGCCGTCGAGAACATGGGCACGGTCAATGAGCAGTTCACCACTGGTTTGAGGGTGAACACCGTCACCGAGGAGACCTGGTTGCCGATCGGGAATGGCCAGTGGATTTACAAGACCACCACCAGCGGCGACCAGCTCGTCCCGGTGTTCGACAAGACCGGGAAAAGCTGGGTGGGCGTCGAGAAGAAAAGCGGGGTGATCAGCAGCCAGTCTGAAACCACCGACAACGCCCCGGACTCCAGCAGTTGCCAGTGCGACGAGGACACCATCCTGATTCCCAGAGAGCACGAGCATGTGGACCCTTACGGGTCGGGCAGGCAGGAGGAGGATTTCCCGACCGAAACGAACCTTGAGGGCCTCGCCAGTTACATCCTGGAGAACAGCAAGGTCCGCAAGACCCGCGAGTGGAAGGTGTGCTTGCCGATCCCTGTTGCTTACCGGGAGGTGATCGACGGGTACACCATCACTGGAATTCAGGCCAGCATGCAGTCCGCTGCGGGCTTCAGCATGACCATCACCGGGGAGGTGATTCTGCCGTGAACGACAACACCATCGAGGCGCACGTGCTGTACCCGACCCTGGGAGGGGTGATGTGCGCAAGGCTGCGGATCCTGAACGGGGCACGCACCGAAGAGCGCATGGTTGCCCGGGTGCAGGGGTACAGTTTCCCCCCTCGGGGCCAGAGGGTCACCCTCCAGAAAGATCCCCTCACCGGTGAATGGGTGGTGGGCGCATGAAAGAGTACTCCTGGACGGAAATCTGGGAGTACCTGGCTGGCATCAAACGAAAACACCAGAAGACCGAAACGGTGCCGGTGCAGGAAGCGTGGGGGGTGGTGCTGTTCACCACTCCGACGTTCGTGCAGGTCCGCTTGGATTCCAGTGAAATCGTGAATGTCCCAGCGAGGTACCTGCAGAACCCGAGGCCAAAAACCCGCGTTAGGCTCACCCCGACCCTTGAAGGGCAGCGGATGCACTTCCAGGCGCAGCCCCACAGGCGAGTGAACACCTACCGGGTGGAGCACGTCGGGATTCCCACCGACCTGGCTTTCCAGGGACCGCAGCGCTTCACGGACCTCTGGCAACCGAAACTGAACCGCTTGCACCTGAATGCCCCGGCTTTCAGCGCAACCCTGCTTCCGCAGGAGCACAGCGAGCATTCCCCGAGGCATTCAGAGCCCCTCGATGACCTCGGGGTCAGGCACCAGCATTACCTGTCGTTCGGGAATTCCTCGGCATGGCAGAAAATCGACCACCAGACCCGCACGGCCTTCCGGCCAGAGTATTCCAGTGGGGCTTACACCATCCACCATTACGTGCCTGACGTGAACCGCACCTACCAGCTCGGGCTGCACCTGGAGTCGAACCTGTACCACCTGCCGCCCCCGGTTGGCACCCGCACCCTCGCGCAGTACCTGCAGGGCTACCCGAAAATCACCACTGAAACGGTGTTCGTTGACAGCCAGGCGTACTTTCACCTCGGGGAAGGAGGTGCCAGGTCCGGTGAGCGCATCGTTTACACCACCCAAGGCACGCGGGTGGATTACGAGACAGGCACCGAAACCCTGGAGTCACTGACCACCAGCACCGACGTGAGCGTGTGGCAGGAAGCCACCCTGTACATCGAAACCTGGCGTTACTTGGACCCACCGTTGACTTTCCCGAGGCGCGCAGAGAAGTACCGTCAGCCTGCAGGGAAGCTGCGCATTGTGATGGTGTACATGCCGAGCTGGAACTGGCAGACAGGTCGCTTCGAGCCTTACCCCGACTTCGCGCGCTGGGAGGCGTACTGCCCGATCACGGACGGATGGTGGCCGGTCACCAACTTGGTGCTGCTCTCGGAATTCATGCCGGAATCCCTCGGGCGGCTCTCGCCGGGCGGGGTGTTCTACGAGGAGGAAGACTGGACGGAGCCCGTGCCGAGCTGCAACCCCATCACCGGTGAATTCCCGGACGTTCCGGGCGGCAATGAGAGGAGAGGCCCGGAGTTCGACAATGCCGTGCTGGTCTCCATGCCGAACGGGAACACCCCCCCTGCCCCCCTGCCCCCGATGGACCACCGGCCTTTTTTCACCAGCCCGAACCTCGGGGGGTTTTTCAGTGTGCATGACGCTGAAACCTACTACGGTTACGGTGAGCGCCTGTTCGCGGACAGCCACGTGAAAGTGAATGGCCAACCGGTCACCGGAATGTGGCTTTACTGGGCTGCCCTCAGGGACGTGCAGGAAGGGAAACCAGACAGGCAAACATTGATTTTGTGCAGCACCACACACGTGCAAATCCACCTGCACCTTGAAAGCACCCTCACCCTCACCTGGCCGGAATTCTTCAGGCAGATGGGCCTCCCTGAAGACCTGGAGTTCAAAGCGGCCACCAGCCCTTACGCCCACCACAGCTTCCCACTGGACCGCTGCCACATCGCAGCAGAACACCCAGCCGGAAAGTACATCATCGGCCTGTCTCACCTTGACGCATGGCGCGACCTCGGGGCAGCAGAGTGGCAAGAGCAAGACCTCAGCCGCCCAAAAAGCCGCCTGGATTACCGCACTTACCTGCAGGAAGGCGGAAGTGTACCCACCACCCGCACGGGACTGGTGGTGTCCGATGTGATCCCTGTGCCTGAAATTCCGGACGCCACCAAGCCCGGGTACAGCCCAGTCGGTTCCACCTTCGAGCCTTTGGGTTTCAAAGCCATTGAGTTCCGCATGCTGCCCGTTCCCAGAGGGGAAACCCCCGCTCGGACGGTGCAATCGGTGGAAATCATGGATTTCGTGGGCACCGCACAGCAGAAAGCCGAAGCGGAAGCTGCAGCCCTTGAAGCCCTCCAGAAGAAAATGGATTTGCCGCTCGGCTGGGAAAGCCAAGACGAGCAGAACGACCAGACGTACATCTCAGGGGGGAAATTTAGGCTCACCTTCGAACCCATCCCCGTGCAGGGCAGCACCGTGATCCAACTGCACGGCCGGGCAAAAGGCGACCTCACCGGACTGAAAACCCCCGCAAGTCCGCAACCCGAGTGCTTCTGGCTCGGGCGTGGCCTAAAGCCGACCATCGAAGGTCAGGAGGTTCCAGCGAGGGGCTGGCGGCCCTTCAGTCTGGTGATTCAGACGAGCATCCAACCCATGGACGGCCTGACCCTCACCTTGCAGCTCGAAAACGGCCTTCAGGTCAGCCAGCTCGTGTGGTGCGTGACCAGCGTCAAAACTTGAGAAAGGACCCGCATGACCAACCTGCACCTGCCCGCCCCGTTCATCGTGGCGGGCTCCATCATGGAATTCCCAATCCCAGAGAACCTCTTGCCGTTCACCATCACCCAGGTGATCGGCGGAGACATCCAGAAGAACGGCATGTTCATCAACCTCCCAGGGGACTTGCCGATCACCTTTGAGGCGGGGGAACTGCTGAAAGTCATTCCGTTCAGCGGCACCCCCATGCAGGTGATTGGCCACAAAGCCGACTACCTGACACCTGTCAGCCTGCTGTCCCTGCTCAATGAGGATGGGGAGGTGCAGCCGTCTGAATCTGGCGGCAAAGTCACCTTCGCAGTCCCGGAACTGCTGACCGGCAAGCTGCGCATGCCTGACGGCACCCCTGCCTTTTACGGCCTGCGCAGCAACCCGGCAGGTGAACTCGTCCCTTACCCCCTCGCCCCAGTCGGCCTGTACGACTCTGGCGGCTTCCTGACTGCCCCGAGTGGCCTGAACGAAGACCAGGCACCCGGATCTTGGGGGCTCAGATCCGATCAGTTCACCACGGCAGATCAGGACGTTCTGTACGGAGGGACGATCAGCCGTTTCGGCACCTTCCGCATGGACACTTCCCACCAGGCGAACAGCGAATGGTACGTGGAATTCATGAACCGCACCGACCTGATCTTCGAGAAGATCGCCGTGTGGTTCAACTGCAGCAACGACCCCACCAAAACCGCCCTGTTCGAACTGGCCATCATGGACGGGGCGACGGTGGTGTCTGCCTGCAGCGTGGATGTCGGCAACATCGCCAACAACACCCACTCGCAAATCGACTTCGATTTCCCGGGCCTTCCGGTGTTCCCGAAAGATGCCCAACTCCGCCTGAAACGCATCTCTGGAGACATTCAGGTGATCCCGAGTTTCTACAGTTACGGCGGGATTTTGCAAGACCGGAACCTGATCACCGACACGCTGGTCAGGAACGCTGCCGGAGTGGTGTACACCGCCCCTTACGCCCCTGCCGGGATCAGTTTGCCGATGGCCTTCAAGAACATCGGGGACCGCATCGAACCGGAAGCCGTGACTGTCAATCAAGCCGGCACTTACGACGTGTCCGGCATGCACCTCACCCGGCTGGATGTGCCGACCAGCAACCCGGTTGGAGGGGTGGTCACGCAGCACTGCATCATCGAACTGACCGCCCTGCCCCACCTGCACCCGGACGTCTTGGAAGGAATTGCTTTCGGGGTGCAGCAAAACCGCATGCAAACAGGGGCCCGGACTTTCTTCGGGCTCCTCAGGGACCACACTGGAACCCTGAAACTCCAGACAGGCATCGGCGCAGGCAACCAGACGCCCACCGGTGACCTCGGGGCTCTGGAGACCGGAGTGAAGTACCGCTTCGAATTCACCCTCACCTCCAACGCAGTGCAAAGCACCCTGACCTTGGGAGGGGTGTGGCGTTCCAGCGACGGCCAGCAGATGGCCAGCCAGAGCACCCACACGTTCTCACCATCCGAAAACCCACTGTTCGCCCTGCTCGCCGGGGGGGAAGGAGGACTGCTGATCCGCAAGGAACTCGACCTGGCAAGGCCTTTGCCTGTGCGAATTCACCGCTGGGTCGAATGGAGAACCACCCCGTAAACAAAAAACCCGAGAGGCGTCATCTCTCGGGGGCTCGTGCAACCCCCATTGTCTCCCAGTGGGGGTTGCATGCTGGTTGCTCGTGCGCAGAAAGGACGGCGTATGCCTGAAAACTCCCTCAACGCCCTGCCGCTGTGGCATTACCTGACGGCCTTTGCAGTGCTCGGGCTTTTCGCTCGACTGGCAAGCCTCCAATTTGCACGCCACCAACCCAAGTGGCGGGTGCTGATCGCAGATTGCTGGCTTTCCGCCCTCTTCGCCGTCATTTTCGGTTGGATGTGCCTGGAATCCGGACTGGGTGTCCCCTGGGCTTTGCTGGTGTCCACCATCACCGGTTACTTCGGGGCCCGTGCCACCATCAAAAAGCACGGTCCGAAAGTGGACGCCGTGATCGGCAAAGTCATCGACGCCACCACCGGAATCCTCGGGGCCCTCAAGCCCACCCCTGAAAAGAAAGCAGGTGAGGACAATGACATTCCATGACTGGCTTTTCACCCTGGGCATTTATCTCACGGAAACACCCCTCGGGCAGGACTCCTGGCTGTGGGTGCTGGTGCTGCATTTGATGTTCGCCATTGCATTTTTCATGACGGGCGTGCGGTACCTCAGGGAATCCACGCTGCTCGTCACCATCAACTGGCTGGTGGCCTTCATTGCCGTCTTGCTGATGGTCACCACTTTCGTCAGGACTGCCCCGAGTCTCACTTGGGGTTTCCTGCTGCTTTACGTGTCGGTGATCCTGTCGCACTTCGTTCCACCTGTGCGCAGGCTCCTGATGAAATCCAGAGGAGGAGGAGCATGAAACGTTTCCTGCTGGCCTTTGCCTTGCTGGTGTTGCCGATGGCCCGCGCGGAGTGGATTCCCACGTCCGGCGTGGCCTACAACGTCAGCGAAGTGCAACGCAAAATCTACACTTTGCAGCACGGGGAGCTGTACTGCACGTTCAGCACGGTCTACCAGATCCATGGCCGCCCGGTTGGTCGGGCGGTGTTCTGGGCTGAGCTTCGCCCCGGCCTGAAACTCCAGATGAAACTGGAACGGGTCGCCGGGGTGCTCGCCGTGCGCCGAATCAACCTGGTGAAACCATGAAACCCATCACTGCAAAGCTGGTGCTCGCCCTGAACCCCAAGATTCCCAGAGCGACCGCTGAAGTCACCGCTGAGAAACTGGAGAAGGCCTGCGATCAATTCGGCATCAACACGCCCCTCCGGAAAGCCCACTTCCTCGGGCAACTCACCGCTGAGTCCGGACTGGTGCCCAAAGAGGAAGTGCTGTACTACAGTGCGAAACGCATGACTGAAGTGTGGCCTTTGCGCTTCCCGACCGTGGAATCCGCCCGCCCTTACGCCATGAACCCCCAGAGGCTCGCCAACAAAGTCTACTCGGGCCGCATGGGGAACGGCGATGAAGCGTCCGGCGATGGGTACCGCTACCGGGGCATGGGCATGATCCAACTCACCGGGAAAAGCAACTACAAAACCTACGGCCAGATGACCGGCTTCAACCTGCTCCAAAACCCGGACTTGCTCCTGCAAATTGGAGTGAGCGCTCTGGTGGCTGCCGCTTACTGGAAGGCCCGCAATTTGAATGAAGCTGCCGACCGGAATGACATTTACAGCGTCACCCGAGGGGTGAACGGTGGTCACCACGGCATTGAGACCCGCAAGTGGGCTTTCAATGTGGCTTACCAGAGTCTGAAATGAAATTCCAGTCCCTCAAAAGCAAAGTGGTCAGATCGGATCGGCTGCGCGCAGCCCTGCCCGGCGACATCCTGATCCGATCCGATGGCCAACGGTTGATTTGCTGCCCGGTCTGCCTGAATTACAGCAGCATCCAGCAGCACCTGACCGGACCCGACCCCGCACCCACCTTGAGCCCTTCGGTGATTTGCGGGCACCAGAACTGCAAGGCGCACTTCTTCGTTCAGGAAGGGCACATCCAGCCCTGCTGACCCTCGGGAAACCTGTGGTTTTCAGTCCAGAGCTATGGCAATAAGCTTTAAAACCATAGCTCTGCCCTTACTGCCATGGCTGCAAACCCGAGATAAGCCCTCAGGAACCGAGATAAGGCCTGCAAACCCGAGATAAGGACCTTTCAAATGGATCATAAGCCGAGTTTCAGTCCTTATGCTCCATTCGCCAGAGCTTATGTTCCATTTGATGCCTGCATCACTCAGCGAACACCCATGAACCGATACATGGGCACCACAATCTGAGATTCCCCTCTGGGCCGATGGAAAACCCTTCCAGAGTTCACTCAATTTTTAGGTTTGGGCACATGGGGAACACAATCTGACCGGAAACCCCTGAAAATCCGCTCTCTTTCTCACCCGCCAACTGGCGGGATTTTCGTCATGGAGGACGACCATGGAAAAACTTCAGCAAATCAAAGACCACCTGTTCCGCTTCGCCCTGCTCGCCGTCAGTGAAGTTGAAGTGGCCGCCATTGAATTCGCCGCTGCAGAAGGACAGAAGTGGCTTTCTGAGGAAAAACGCCAGCAGGCCACCGCTCGGGTGATGGAACTGTACGCCCGTTTCACTGCGAACACACCCGTCCTCAAAGACACCGACATCGATGACCGCTGGGTCAAGAAAGTGGTCGATGAGGTGCTCGATGAGGCCTGCGAATTCCTGCTCGGGAAACTCAATGCCCTCAGCGAACCCCCCGTCACCGATGCCCCAGAGCTTGAGCCTGGGCGTGTGGAGGACGCCAAGTGAGGGGCTTCCGGGCAGTGGTCCTGCTGAGCTTGCTCGGGCTGGTCTCGTGCAGCTTCGTGTTCCAGAAAGGCCCCGTGGACCCCCACGGTGGGAAGGTCACCGCTGACAGCAAGCAGGTGGTGGTTTCCTCTGGGGAAGCAGACCTGCTGGGCGGCACCTTGTTCATTCGCGGGGTGGATCTCAGGGTGAATGACCCTTCCTGCAAAGCCGTGCAGCTTCATCTGGAGTGCACCTTGCCGAAGATGGCCCCGAGGAAGAATTTCGTGCTTCCCTTGGCCGGAGAGAACGTCATTGCGGACGCCTTGCTGGACCGCAAGGAAGGCCAGTTCTGGGCCAGAAAGGTGGGGTTGGAGTGACCGAATACCAGAAGTACCCTGGGCGTCTCGATGAGGATAACCCGGATTCTTATGATGCTTCCGGGAAACTTAAGGTTGTCTTGCAGGAAGAGGTGGAAGTCTCACCTGGAGTCAGAAAAGTGCTCCCAACTGCCCTCGGGGCACGGCTGCAGGCCTTGCTGGACCGCACTCCCGATCTGAAGGGTGGCAGCATTCCGGTGGTGACGGGAGGGGACGCTACCAGTCCAGCAGTCCTCAACATCCTTGATGATGAGGAACTGACTGTTGCAGGAGTGGCAGTCCCGCTGGCCAGCATTCCTGCAGGAGCAACCCGAGCCGAAATCCAAGTGCAAGGAATTGATGTGCGCTTCAAACTGCTCGGGGCAGCAAAACTGCCAACGGCCACCAGTGGGTACATCCAGTATGACGGTGGCTCCATCGTGCTGCTGAAAGCCCAAATTGCAGCAGCTCGGTTCATTGCAGCCAGCAACTCGGGGAAGCTGTACGTCACTTACTATGGAGGCAACTGATGTCATTTGGTCCGCCTCCCAGTCAAGACCTGAAGAAATTGGCTTCCCAGATGGGCATCAACACCACGGGCCTCAACAAAGACCAACTCGCTGCCGAAATTGCTGCCAGCGGTCAAATCACTGCTCAGCAAGCTGCCATCCTTATTCAGAGGATGATGCTCGGGGCGGAGGATGCAGCCATGTTCGTTGTGGGGGACAGCACCGGGGCCAGCAACACAAGATGGGTTTACCTGCTGGCCCTCAAACTCGCAGCCATGTTCCCGGCGTGGACCGTGTTGTACAGGACATGGAAGGACACAAACGACACCTGGAACTCCGCTGTAACCCTGCAAACCGGAACAAACGGACGCACCCTGACGATCTGGAACGGCAGTGCGTCCGGTACGCAGGCATCCTACCCAGTGGCAACTCAGGCACGGTGGGCCGTGATGTCCAGCATGACCCCTCAACTCGTGATGATCAATTACGGCCACAACACCACAGGGGTGGGCAGCACCTACCGCTCCACACACTACCCACTGATCCGCAAAATTCAGGAGACGTGGCCCAGTGCCGGGATCATTTGCACCCTTCAGAACCCGAGGGGAACTGGGGATGTCGAGAGGACCAACCACCTGATCCGCATGCGGGTGGTGGCGGAACTCTGTGCCTCCGAGGGCTACGGGTGCATTAACGTCACACAGGCGTTTTTGAATGATCCGTCTTATACGGCGAATTTGTTGCTGTTGGACGGCATCCACCCGAACGATAACGCAGGCTCACCCCTCTGGGCCAATGAGGTGGCAAGGCACTTCAAGGCCAGCCGTTTTGTGACCCCTCAGGCCCCTCCCATGCGGGAAACATGGCGGTTCATTCCAGCTGCTCAGTTCCTCGCCTCCGAGGGTGCCCCGACTCTGGCCATCGCCGGGACCATGCCAGCGTGGAGCTTTGACCCGGCCACGCAGATGTCTGTCAATGCAGCTGTGGACATCCCATCCCACTGGCAGTCATTTGACATCCATTTCGTCTGGACGGTTGCGCTCGGAAGTGGGTACACTGGCAGCAACAACGGTGTGGCTTGGGAGGCCAGCTTGCAATCCCTTGGGACCGGAGGGTTCAGTGCCCCCATGCCTGCCTCTGGAGCAAGTGGGGCGTTCAGTGCACCCGGTGGGGTCGTGGCAGGAGTGGCCCCCAACCAAGGCAGCGCCTACCCGACCGTTTTGACTCGGGTGGCGGCAAACCAGAGCGCCAATTATAGGCCCATCGGGATCAGGGCAAGGCGTGTGGCAGCAGACGCGCTCGACACCGTGGCAGCCAACGTGTTTCTGTTGGGGGTGCTTTTGGTGCGCGCGTCCTGATTCCAGCGCCTGCTTAAGTTAATCCTGCGACGTTCCTCAGCCCCTCCACAAGCAGTTCCCTCTGGTTTGACGCCAGAGGGGCTTTTTTCATTTTGGGAGGCGGTCCCTCATGCGCCGGATTTCTTCGTGGTCCTCGAAAGGGTCGGGTTCTTCAATTTCTCGGGGGAGGGTCAGAGGGGAAAGGGCGACTGTGACAGCGAAGAGGAGGATGAATTCAAACACCAGTGCAGGGTACCTGCTGATGGGTGCTGTGTGCATCGTGGGATTCCTGTAAAGCGGGATCAGGGCAACGCAACCCTCTAACAACTGGAAAGCCCGTATACTCAGTTGATCCTCAGGAGTGTGCGATCAAAAATATGCCCCTCTGGTTTGATGCCAGAGGGGCTTCTGTGTTGTGGATCAGTGGCGGTAGCGTCTGCGATGTTTCTTTTTGGGGGATTGACCCATGAACAATAGGAAAGCCAGCAGCAAGACCATGCCAATGCCTGGGCTGTACATCAAGTAAACGTCAACTCCGAAATTCAGAGTTGCCAGCAGACCAACAATCGAAACAGCATAGAGCAGAACTTTGAAGCCAATCTCTTTCAGCTTTAATCCTGCGGTGACGCATCCAATAAAAAACACCAGAGACCCTGCTGCTTTCAGGAATTGGATGAACCAAGAGTTCAGGATCTCTGGTGCAACCAGTACGCTCACGAGGTCCATTTATTTCTCTCGTCGGGTGCTCTTGAATTTGCCACCCGTGGTCTTCACGTTGATGAATTGCCCTGTGGTTGTGTCACGCTTGGTCCAGAGTCCCGTTTTGGGGTTTTGGACTTGACTGCGGCCTTTGTCTGCTCCTACGCGGTGCCCGACGTTTTTGATTTTGGACATGTGGTCCCTTTCTAGCCATCATTTCACATGGTGAGGTTGTCACTGGGCTTCGGGGACTGTCAGGCGCAGGTTTGCGCCTGACAGCAAACCTACGTCAGATTTCTCTGCTGATGTAGATTTTGAAGGGTTTGAGCTTGGCTCTCACCACTGCACCCGTTTTGGTTCTACGCGTCCAGCGGAGGATAAATGCTCCGCGTTCGTCGTAGAAGACATCGCCAGTTGACATACTTCACCTCTTTTCTGTGGCTATTGCAAAAAAGGGGAAACTGAGTTATCCTTACTCAAGTTCAAAATTCGAGGTTGGATTTTCAGTCCCGGGCTTGGTGACGAAACACGATGGCAGTCGTGTGACCGTTGAGGAGCTCGGGCTTTCTCATTGCTCCTCAATATTATTTGTGAATCCTCCACTGGATGACATGGTAGTACATCCGCCATTCTTGCGCAAGCTATAAGGCGTATATCTAGACTCGGTTTAAAGAAAAATTGTGATAATTGGGGTTCGGGAAAATCTTGAAACGTGATATAATCCTTTCTGAGGCGTGATTTTCTCAAGATCAAACCCTCTTGGTGGCAGACCTGCTAACCTGAAACCAAGGAGGGAAGGTGCACTACAAAATCACATGCCCCAAATTGCTTGGTTTGTGCCAAGACAATTACAGGAGGACACCCCATGAAAACAAAGCCCTTGAAACCCTCGAAGTCATATTCACCTTGATCAAAGTGGCCGATAGCCTTGAGCAACTCTTCAAGGCCTTACGAGCAAGCCACATCACAGATGACGGCAAGCTGGTTTTGGTATGCGGAAAAGCCCTGCGCCTTCAGGCCAGCGCCGCACCCAAAGACAGACCGACTTGTTTGGTCATTGAAAGACTCATCTTAGAGTCTGTATAGTACCCTCGTGGGAGTAACATGAGTGACACAGTAGATCACTTCAATGAATCCGCTTCTCCTGGGAAGGTTCTGAGCTGGTACCTTAACGAGTTGAATTGGAGCCAATCCGATCTCGCCGGCGTGATGGGACGACCCGTACAAACCATCAATGACTTGGTCACCAACCAACGTCGGATCGGTCCCGAGATTGCCTTGGAACTGGAAGCTGCACTTGGTGTTCCCGCAAAAATGTGGCTCCAGATGGAACTGGAGTATTGGGTAGCCCAGCAAGGCTCAGCAAAAACCGATGAAATTGCTGTCCGGAGAGACATCAGAAGCAAATTCCCTTTCTACAGGGAACTGGAAAACAGAGGCTGGATCCCAAAGTTCAGCAGTGCCACAGCCTTACTTGAATACCTAGTGGCCAAATTCAGCCATGAATTTCAGGCACGCCCAGCATACAAACTGTCCCCCGTTCGCCAAAAGAACACCATCAGCATGAGTGCTTGGCACATGTTGGTCTACAATGCTGCCCAAAACCTTCAAGACGTTCCAGAGTACTCTGGGCTGTCCGAGGAAAAGATCGGTGAACTGGTGGCTCTGGCGGACCACCCGGACCACGTGCCTCAAGTGATCCAGAAAGTACGTGCTCTGGGTATTCGCTTGGTGGTTGTTCCCAATCTCAGTCAGTGCCCAGTAGATGGCATTGCAGACTGGGATGCACAAGGAAGACCTTACATTGGTCTCTCCTTGCGTTACGGCAAAATTGACAACTTCTGGTTTGTCTTGCTGCATGAACTTTCCCACATCATGAGGGAACACCGGGATGCTGGGCCTGACTGCCAAGAAGATCAGTTCATGCAGAACCAAGATCAGGAAAAGGAAGCCAATGACGATGCTGCCCGCTGGTTGATTCAACCAGAACTTCTCGACGACTTCATTTGGAATGGTGATTTCAGTGAAGGGGCCATCAAAGCATTTGCCTCCCAGTTGGGAAGACATGAAGCCATAGTGATCGGCAGACTGAAGTTTTTGCACTATGTGCCATGGAACCGGTTTGCCAAATCCCATGTCAGCATTCGGGATCACCTTGAAGATTTCGTGCTCAAAGATCCAGTCTGAAAAGGTTGAGACTGAGAAAGGCCCTGTGCTTTGATGCCACAGGGCCTTTGTATTGTAGCTAGAGGGTTGTAAAGAGCTTCCATAGCATTGCAGGCAGGAATCCCATGCCCTATGCTTTGATGCAATGACGCCCAGTGAATTCATCAAAAAATGGTCTAAAGTCACAGCCAAAGAGAGCGCAGCGGACCGAGAGCACTTCAATGACCTTTGCCGACTGTTGGGGGTGCCCACCCCTCTGGAAGCGGACCCCTCTGGGAACACGCATTACTGTTTCCAGAAGCATGTCAAAAAAGCGACAGGCAAAAAGGGCTTTGCGGATGTCTGGAAGCAAGGCTGTTTTGGTTGGGAGTACAAAGATAAAAACGCATCTGACCTGAGGGACGCTTACATTCAACTGCTGGGTTATAAAGACGACCTGGAAAACCCCCCTTTGCTGATCGTGAGCAATTTGGACCGCATTGAAATCCACACGCAATTCACTGGTGTCCCCAAAACCATTTACACTTACACCCTGCAAGACTTGGAATCCAAAGCCAAACGGGACGAACTGAGACAAGCCTGGGTGGACCCGAATGCCTTCAACCCGAGGCAGGACCGTGAAAGCCTCACCCAGGCGACCTTCAAAACCCTGGAGAAACTGGCGGACCACCTGAAATTCAACTTGGGGTATTCCGCAGACAAAACGGCGCACTTTCTGGTCAAAATTGTCTTCACCCTTTTTGCTGAGCACGAAGGGCTCTTGGGGGACAAAACTTTTGGTCGCCTCCTGAAAGCTGCTCTGGAGTACCCTTCTGACTTTCAATTCATGTGCGAAGAGCTTTTTGCCAAGATGAACACCGGGGGGCTGTCCATTGTGGGACGCATCCCTTACTTCAACGGAGGCATCTTTACTGACAGTGAAGCCCCCAGCTTGGACCGTTATGGAATTCAGCAGTTGCTGGATGCTTACACTCAGGACTGGAAGAACATCGAGCCTTCAATTTTCGGCAGCCTGTTTGAGGGGGCAATTGATCCTGAGAGGCGCAGCCAGTTGGGTGCGCATTACACCCCTGCCAGTGACATTTTGGATGTGATTGAACCAGTCATCATTGAACCCTTGCGTGCAGAGTGGAATGCCATTCGGGAAGAAATCGAGCCTGCGATTCAAGCATTTTACGCTCAGTACCACAGCGATGAAGGTCTCTTCGCAGCCCACAACCTCAAAGAACAACAGGCTGAAATCAAAAGCAAAATCACAGGGTTTCTAGACCGGCTGGCCAGCATCAAGGTTTTGGACCCGGCTTGTGGAAGTGGGAACTTCTTGTACTTGACGCAGCAACGCCTCATTGAGTTTGAGAGTGAAGTGCGAGCCAAGCTGGAGCCGGTGAATGATGGGCTGCCTGTGCCTACCCGCATTCACCCCAGTCAGTTTCACGGGATTGACTTGAATGAATACTCTCCAGAGATTACCAACATGGTGCTGTGGATTGGGTTCATTCAGGCAAGAAAAGCCCTGAATGAGCCTGTGGTGGTGGGTGATGTTGGGGTTCCGGGCCGTGAACCCATCTTGAAAGACCTGACCACCATTCAACACCATGATGCTTTGCTGGACGAGGGTGAGCCTGACGGCAAATACAAGTGGCCGAAAGTGGATTTTATTGTGGGCAACCCCCCTTTCTTGGGGAACCACAAGATGCGGGAGAAGCTGTCGGATGCTTACGTCGAGAAGCTCAGGGCCACCTATGAAGACCTCGTAGGGGGAAGAAGTGACTTGGTTTGCTTCTGGTTCGCTCAGGCTTACGAGATGGTTAAAGCAGGCACCACTCAACGTGTGGGGTTGATTGCCACCAATTCCATCCGGCAAACCTCAAACCGTAACGTTTTGGCTCGCATCAAAGAATCAGGGGACATCTTTCTAGCTTGGCCAGATCGCCCTTGGATTCAAGATGGTGCCTCCGTGCAAGTGAGCATTGTTTGCTTTGATAACGGTACTGAAAGCAATAAGCGGATTCTCACATTTAAAGGGTCCACAGGTGAAAAAGTGTTGACCCAAGTGGACAGCATTTCAGTGGATTTGAGGCCAGACATTGACCTTGCCACCGCCCGAGTCATCCCTGAACAGGTGAACTTGGTTTACAAAGGCATGGAGCCAGCGGGTCCCTTCGACATTCCAAAGGAACTGGCAGCTTCTTGGCTGGACCTCCCCAACCCTTCAGGGGTCAAAAATCAAGATGTGCTAAAACCATATCTCAAAGGTGATGACATCACAGGCAAGCCTGTAGGGCACTGGATCATTGACTTCAATGACATGACCTTAGAAGAGGCACGGAAGTATAAAGCCCCATTTGCTTATGCTCAAGAGCACGTGAAGCCTCTCAGAGATACAAACCGTAACGCAGGCCGCAGGGAGATGTGGTGGCAATTTGGCCGTCCTCGGCCTGCACTTCGGGCTGCTGTGGCTTCCTTCCAGAGGTATTTGGTGACGCCTCGTGTGGCCAAGTACAGGACGTACTCTTGGGCAAGCATTGATAGTATTCCGTCTAATGCTCTGGCGGTCATTGCCAAAGAGGATAATTTTACTTATGGCGTTCTGAACAGTAAAATTCACGCAGTGTGGGCGCACCACGTTGGCAGTTCTCTGGAGGACCGGCCTCAGTTTACGAACCTTTGCATTGAGTCTTTCCCTTTCCCTCAATGCAATGATGCCATGCGTGCTCAAATTGAGGAGGCTGCACGGTACTTGGATCAAATGCGGACTTTCATCAAAGACAAATCGGGTTTGTCCTTGACTGGAATCTATAATGCTCTTGAGGATTTTGTTGCAAAGGGAGCCACTCAAGAGAAGCACCAAGGGTTGTCTCAATTGTTGCAAGCTGAAAATGAGCTGGATGGACTGGTGGCACAGGCATATGGTTGGTCATGGCCCTTAAGTGAGTTTGAAATCTTGACGAACTTGCTGGAGCTCAATTTGGCATTGACAGATCCTGTAGGTCCTACTGTGTGAATTGAAAACCCTGACCGATAGTCAGGGTTTTTTTGTTTCAGCACATTGAGCAAGGACGGCTTACCAGAGGACTTGGTGGTGGTTTTGGATGCAGCACCATGCACCAATTGCAGGGGACTTGCTGCTCTGGGAGGGTCGTGGTGCTGCATCCAGAGCACGGGCCTGAGGTCACGGTGGGTTGAGAGGCCCGTGCTGGTGCCATTGCGGTGCAAAAGGGGCAGGGGCCTGAGGTGACGGCAGCCAGAGCATTGCAGGTGCTGCAGCCACCGACTGGCGGAATGGAAAGTTGGATGGAAGGCTGGGTGATCGGGTTGCAGATTGCGCAGCCATTGATGGGCCAGAGCAGGGCGAGGAAGGCAATGACAGCAATCACCCAGGTCATGGTGTGACTGGTGGGTTGTGGGCGTGTTGCGTGCCGCATGCTGAGGGTGTGAGGCATGGCCATCAGCAGTACCCGCAAGGCTTACCCACTTCAGCGGTGACCATTGGGACTCTACAGCCATTGCAAGGGGTTTGTTTTGAGTCCGAATCGGTATCAAGATTGAAAATCAGGACTGAATTGAGTGTTGACAGGTTGATGGTGCTGCAGGAAGAGCACCCTTTGGGTGGACCAGAGACCAGCAGGAGCGCAGCAAACACAAGAAAAGCCAAAGGGTGGATTTTTTGGGGTTCAAATGCCGAAAGCAACATGTTTTCAGTTTAAGGGTTTTCATTGCGAAAAAACATCCAGGAAAAGCGCAATGGCTGCGTTCTTTTTGGTTTTGTTATGCTGGAATTATGGATTTGAAGTGGATCAGAGACACCATTCTTGGAATTTTCGTGATCACGGTTGCTCTCATGGCTTCCCTTTGGGGTGATTTGATGAACCCTGCGTACAGGGGAGCCACCATTCAGGGCATTGCCAGTGTGGTTTCTGCGGTGATCACCATTTTATTGTTGGGTTTGACTTTCAAATCCACCCAGAGGGCTGAGCAAGCTGAGTCCCAAGCACACGAAGTCATCGAAAATGCCAAAAAGCAAGCAGAAGCCATGGATGCCCTTGCTGCAGCCACCCGCGAACAAAGCCAGATCCTGCAAGACTCCCTGAAACCCAACATGCTCTTGCAATTCCGTGCCGAACCAGTGACGATGCCTGATCAAATCAGGTTCACGGACACCTTCATGGGCATGGAACTGGTCAATTTGTCTGACGGGCTGATTTACGTGGAACATGCCTGCTTCTGGAAGGACCGAGGGCCCACCATTGCCATTGCGCCAGCAGAAAACAAACGCATCATTCGACCCGGCGAAACCGCACTGCTGCAATTCGTTCCACAACACATCATAGATGCAGCCCAACCCTCCGAACTGGCAAGGCAGTACCCTCTGGGGGTTGCCTGGAGTGTGAATTTCACGGTCGCTTACACGTTCGAGAAGACTGGACAGGTCCGACATCAACTGGGTGGCACAGTCCGGTCCATGGAAGGACAAGACCCAACTTTGCGGTACTACAGCCTTGCCTTGGAGGTCTCAGGGGTCTTCACCCGATACCGGCTGCACAACATTGGAAGAAGTTTCAGTTGCGAGAAAGTCACAGACTGAGCAACCCAGAGCGAAGGGGGCGACATCAACCAGAGGAAATACCGGAGTGACCGTTCGTAACATGGTGCTTAAACTGAGGCATGGAAACCTCAAATTGCCCGACTTGCGGAACGAAACTCAGGAACCTGGTGCACCGACTCCCCACCCCTCACCCCCCCGAGGACGCTGAAATCGTGGGGGTGAACAAGCTGGGTATGGGTGTATACGAGCAGAAGGTGCCTTACTGCCCGAAGTGCGAGCCGCATTTGCATGAGCAGGCCCTGCGGGAAAACCCTGCGGATGCCAAGCCAGAACCTTACGTGGAGGCTGACAAGCAGGCTTGAAGCTCACTTGGTCTGCTGGTAACGGCTGCGGATGAGTTCTCGGATCCGCTCGGCGGGTTTTGCACCGTCCAGAATTGCCCGGAATTCCTGCATTTCCTGCTCGGTGAGGCGCACAGCCGGCAGACGGTGCACCCTCGGGTTTTTCACTTTGCGGTTCTGGTTGCCTTTTGGCGCGCCGGGCTTTTTCATGCTAAAATCCTAATGTCTGTCCTCGCGTCACGCAATGACGCAAGAGCAACCCCGAGAGAAACTGGCTGTTCCTCTCGGGATTTCTTTTTTCCGATTCAGAATCTGAATTCTTGTCCACCAGAGCGAATCACGAGGTTCTGGGGTTGGTCTTTCTCCACCTGTCGGACGATGTCCCCGCTGATTTTCAGCAGGTAATCCTCCACAGACCGGAAGGTTTCGTAAGGCTGGAAAAACCACTCGGTTTTCACTCTGGGCTGGTTGAAGGCAACGGCGTTCCTGGGGTCCGGGTTGTCGAACTCCAGCACCAGTCCTTTTTCCCCTCGGACGCGGAAGAAGGTGTTCTGCAGGTTCGCTGCGAGGAACCGCGCAAGCCTCCCTGTGGGATCGGTGCCGTGGATTTTGCTGGGGTCCGCTGTGACCTCCAGAGCGTAAACGCTGTGGAGTGGGTGGATCTGGGTGCCGCCGATGAAGGGTCCTCCGTGCAGTTTCATGTCTGTCCTCCTGCCCGGCGTGTTCTCTGGCTGGTGCCGGGGTGCTTTCAGCATACATTGAATTGTACTCCAATTCAATTCAGGGTAAGATGTTCTTGAAGGGTGGACAGCCAGAGAAGCCCGGAAAACGAGGACAGGCACAGTGAAATCAAAAACGGACCAGAAAAAACTTAAAAGCGGACCGGAAAAAGACCCGAGGGGACGCAAACCCAAAAAGGGGGTGCTCAGGCGACCCCGCCTGCACATCCCTGAAGACCTGCAAGCCAAATTTGACGCCTACACCCCTGAGGAGCTCAGTGCCCTGATGGGCATGGCCCTCAGGACCCTCACCCCCACCAGCACGCTCGGGGCTGAAACCAGCACCATCCTCCTCCCGGAAAGCAGTCCGCACCGCACCCGCACGGTGTGCTGGGTCAGCCAGTCCGGCCCGACCATCCAGCTGTCCTTCCCCGAGAAACTGGAGCCCTTCCGGGTGCTCATCACCAGCCTGAACTTCTCCTGGAACGGCACCCTCGGGGTGTGGGAACGGGACTGCCCCATGGACCGCCAGGCAGACGTGATGGCCAGCACCGCACACAACATCCTGCAGGCTGGCTTCCGGGTGGGCCTCAGGCACACAGGGGTGCAGGACATGGTGGTCCGTGGGGCGTTCAACTCAGAGAACCCCTGCCGGGTCACCGTGGTCACCAGAGGACCGCGGAAGAATTACTTTTCCCTGTCCTGGCCGAAAAACAAAGATTTGTACGACAAAGCCATGCGGATCACCGCAGCAAAATATGCTGACGGTTCGGTGCTCGTGCCCCCAGAGCACCACCTGGAGGTGGAGGACTTCGCGGAAATGCACGGCTTTTCGTTCAGCCCTGCAGCCAGAGCGGTGGCCGACCAGTTCCGGGAGGTGCTCGAACAAGCCCTGCTGGTCCAGAGCCCCAAAGCTGCCAGGAAGCACCTGGAAGCACAGCAGGAGGTGAATGGTGTCGATCCCAGCCTCCTCGACGATTAAAGCCCCCCTCGAACTCCTCACCGCCCCCATGCAGCACCAGCGGGCAGCCCAGGAGCACCTCGGGAGACTGCGGATCGGAGGGTTGTTCATGGATCCCGGCACCGGCAAGACCCGCACGGTGATCGGCATGATCCAAGACCGCTGGGAGAAAATCGACCGGGTGGTGTACATCTGCCCGGTGAACACCCTGCAGAACGTGCAGATGGAACTCCACAAGCACATCAAAAACCCCAGGGTGTGCGTGTTCACATCGTCCACGAGGGTCGGGAAGATCCCGGAGGCGGACTTTTACGTGGTGGGCCTTGAGTCGTTCAGCCAGTCCAGTCGGGTCACTCTGGCCACCCACAGTCTGATCACCGAAAACACCCTGGTGGTGGTCGATGAAGGGGACCTGATCAAAGGGCACACTGCGACCCGCACGAAGCGCATCACCCTGCTCGGCAAGAAAGCCCGCTACCGGTTCCTGCTCACCGGATCCGCCGCCTGCGAGAGTTACGGTGATCTGTTCAGCCAGATGTACTTCCTGTCCCCGAAAATCCTCGGGTACCACAGTTACTACAGTTTTTCCCAGAACCACCTAGAGTTCCACAAGGATTATCCCGAGCTGGTGGTGCAGAATTTGAACACCGACCTGCTCACCCGGAAGATTCAGCCTTACGTGTTCCAGATCAAAAAAGAGGAATGCGTGGACTTGCCGAAAAAGCGTTACTGCACGCACTATTTTTCGATGACCCACGAGCAGCGCACCCTGTACCACCAGGCGAAAATGGAGTTGCTGTCCATGCCGGCAGAGAACTTCCGCAGCCACCACTTGTTCAAGCTGTTCACGGCCCTCCGGGAAATCTGCTCAGGGTACTGGCATGACACCGCCACCGAATACGAAATCCGCAAAGGCCTGCGCTCCGGTCACCGCATGCACACCGTGGAGCATGATCGCATCAACACCCTCCGGCAGGTCCTGAGGCAGGTTCCGGAGGGGGAACGGGTGGTGGTGTGGTCGGTGTTCCATCACTCCATCCGCCAGATGGTCGCGGACCTCGGCATGGACCATGAAGTGTTCGAATTCCATGGGGCTCTGCCTCTGGAGCGGCGCATGCAGAACCTGCAGGGGTGGCGGGACACCCCGGGTGGGGTTTTGGTGGCCAGTCCGAGGTGCGGCGGTCGGGGTTTGACGCTCAATGAGTGTGCTTTTGCGGTGTTTTACGACCATGATTTTCCGTACCGGGTCAGGTTGCAGGGTGAGGACCGTATTCACCGGATCGGGCAGGGTCGGGAGGTGACGTATTTTGATTTGGTGTGCCGGGATTCGATGGATGAGCGGATCCACGAGGCGCTGTCCCGCAAGGAGAATTTGATGCGCACCTTCCAGAGGAAGTTGGGAAGTGCGCAGGGGCGCTCTGGGCTGATCAAGGAACTCCGCAAACTCTAGCTATATACAATTCTTTAAAAATAGTCTATAATGATTTGCATAGGAGGACAGACATGAACAGCCAAATCATCCAACTCGCACAACAAACCCTCAAAGCCCTCAACACCTACGGTGACGTGATCGAATTCGAGAACATGCTCACCCGCGCTGGCACCCACCACCTGCAAACCGCCCTGGACATGGTTGGCCTGGTGCTCAAAGACGGCCAACTGCCCGAACACAAGCAGAAAGAAATTCAGGTCCTGCAAGAGCAAATTCTGTATACCATCCAGCAAAACCCTTCCCCCTACATGACCCGCCTGTCCCTGCAAGACATCAGCGACATTCTCGGCACCCTGACCGTCACGGTCACCAGCGACGTGTTCACCCGACTGGTGCGCATGAAAGCCGAAGCCTTCCTGAAAAACAGCGAAACCATCAGCGGCTTCAATATGGACATCGACGAAAACGGCGTGCTCTACGCTCACCTGCACTTCAAAGGCCACAACGTCAACGCCCTTCCGGCCCCCAAAGACGGCGAAGGCTTCTTCGATGTGTTCCTGAAAGACGACTCAGCCTTCAAATTCGTCGTTTACCGCATCGACATCACCTTTGACGAAGCCGCCAACCTGTACTTCAACGGCCACTTGGCCAACGAGTACGTCTTCATGCAACTGAAGCAAGACTTCCAGATCGCCATCTGAGACCGCAAAGGGACCAGCGATGCTGGTCCCTTCACCCACACAGGAGACCCCCATGACCAAGCCATCCCGCAAAGAGATTCTGGAGAAAGCCAGGGCCGCCAAAAACCCCGAAAAAGCCAGGGCTGCCATGGACATCGCCAGAGAACACAAACTGGTTCCGGAAGGCATCACCAACCACGTGGGAAGCCTCTGGTTGGATGACCGAACCCTGCAAATCTACAAAGACCAAAAGCCACCCCAGAGAGGCCAAGCCTACCGGGATGGCCTTGCTGCGAAAGAAGCGGTGGTTGCCCTCCAGAAAACCCTCGTGCGCCTCAAATGCGCACCCAAAAGCATCATCGTTGGCACTGGCACTGTGACGGTGGTGTTCCCCAAATTCACCATTGAGGCGGAATCCGAGGTGCAGGTTTACCTGCAGGCTTTGATGCACCTCTTCCCCACCCCGACCGACGATGAGCAAGACAGCCAGTAAAACCTACCACCCCCAGAGGTCGGTGCTGGTCGCTGCCCGTGAACGCATCGCGCAGGTGTTCGATCACTTCGAGCACATCGCCGTGTCGTTCTCTGGAGGCAAAGACAGCACGGTCCTCCTGCACCTCGCTCTCGCCGAAGCCGAGAAGCGGGGACGCACCGTTGATGTGCTGTTCATCGACTGGGAAGCCCAGTACCAGGCCACCATCGACCACGTGCAAACGATGATGCAACTCCCAGGCGTGAACCCCCTCTGGGTGTGCCTGCCGCTCAGCACCAACAACGCCACCAGCTTCCACGAACCCATGTGGACCAGCTGGGACCCCGAGAAGCGGGACGTGTGGGTGCGGGACATCCCCGACCTTCCAGGGGTGATCAGCGACCCGAGCGTTTTCCCGTTCTACCGGCACGGCATGACCTTCGAGGAGTTCATCCCAGCGTTCTTCCAGCATCTCAGTGAAACCCGAGGGGGTGAGGTGGCCAGCCTGATTGGGCTGCGGGCCTCCGAGAGCCTCAACCGGTTCCGTGCCGTAAAGCGCGAAAAGCAGAACTTCGAAGGCTGGAAGTGGAGCACGCGCATCAAAGGCGGCTGGAACTTCTACCCGATTTACGACTGGGAGGTCAATGACATCTGGACGTACCACGGGGATCATGACGTGCCACACAACCGCATTTACGACCTGATGTACCTCTCAGGCATGAGCCTGCACGACATGCGCATCGATGAGCCGTTCAGCGAGGAGGCCAGAAAGCACCTCGACACCTACCACCTGCTGGAACCCGACACCTGGCAGAAGCTCGTCAAACGGGTCAGCGGGGCCAACTTCGGCAAAATGTACGGCGACACCGCCATGCTCGGGCGACTGGAGCACGAACTCCCAGCCGGATACGACACATGGAAGGACTATGCCCTGACCTTGCTGGGCAGCATGCCCCCAGCGCTCCGGGATCACTATGAACGCCGAATCCAGGTGTTCATCAAATGGTTCCAGAAGCACAAAAACTGGGAGGACCTGAAAGACATCTCCACTCCGGAGATGGAGAAAAGCAAAAAAGCCGGGTCGTGGCGGAACGTGGCCATCACCCTGCTGCAAAACGATTACTTCTGCAAACGCCTGAGTTTCAGTGTGAACAAACGCGAGCAAGAAAAATTCCAGGCCTTGAAAGAGAAATACCAGTCGTTGTGACCCATGGCCTGACCAGAAAACTGCACCCGTTTCAAAAAGGCCATTTTTTTGCTGGACGGCATTCTCGATTGCAACACGAGTGACCACTGTAGTATTCCGTTGGAATTTTTCGCCCAAAGTTGGGTGACCAGAGCCATCAATCCTCTGGGTGCATCAAGGCCCGAAACGGGAATTCCCGCTTCGAATCCAACACAGCAAAATCCCGATATGGGAATCACCATATCGGCACCAGGACGACAAGGAGACGCCATGAAACACATTAAGACGCTGAAAACCCCTCTCGGGGACATCGACATTTACCTGGACAGCAGTGCCCAGAGCGGCGATGAATTTTATGCACGCATGGGCCGTTTGTTTGCCAACAAGGTGATCGTGCAGGAGCTGGGTGAGCCGTTCACGGACAGCCCTGATCACACTTGGGCGGTGGCCATCCATGATTGCTGCGTGGTGGGCGTTGGCAGCCTGCAAGACCTCGGGAAGAAAAAAGGGTGGTTGACCCATGCTTTCGTGTGCAGGCTTTACCGGAGGTATGGGGTGCACCGTGCGCTTTTCCGGGCCCGTCTGGAGCACGCCAGAGCCATCGGGTTGGAGCAGGTGCAGGGGCTGGCGGTTCCTGCGACCGTGCGGACGTTTGAGCAGGAGGGTTTCTCTCTGGCTGGCAAGCGCGGGTCTTTCCCTCTGTACGAGCTGTTGATGGTGCAGGGTGTGCCTCTTTTGTGAGGGCAGGAGAAGCGTTTTGGGGTGCAATGCCATACAAAATCACAACATCACTTATATACAATTTTTAAAAAATAGTCTATAATAATTTGCATAGGAGGACAGACATGAACAGCCAGATCAGTCTCAACACCCAGCCCCTCAGCAGCAGCTACCGGGTGATCCTCACCCCCGAGCAACTCGCCCTGCACCAGTGGTTTGAAGCCCAACGGGAAGCCAAGAACTCCTCCCGATGGAACCTGCAGCGTCGCCTCGCATGGCAGACCAGCCAGCCCTGCTGGATTGAAAATGGAGAAATCCACTTCAGCATCCAGCACCTCCGCCCGGACGGCATTCATGCAGTGGACCCTGATGGTTTGACCGCCATCGAAAACACCATTGGTGATTACCTGCGGGAAGTTGCCATGTTCCAAGCCAACCCCAGTGAATTCTGAACCTCAGGAGGACAGACATGACCAGCCAAACCATGATGCTCGCAGCCACCCTCGCCAGTTTCGCCACCACCCACCAGAACCCCAAAGCCATCCCCATGACCTTCAACCCCCTGGAGGTCGCTCTGGACACCATCATCGACCATGCAGCAAGCCTGCACCCCGCCGACCTGCATTACGTGATCGCAGGCGCGATCATGCAGGAAGCCCGCAAGCTCACCCGCTCCGGGGAACTGCTGGTGACCGTGCGATTCCAAGAGATCGAGCAGTTCACCGCCGAGACCCTGATGCTCTTCCAAGACCAATGCAAAGGCAGCGTCAGCGTGCTGCGCAGCCAGTACAAAACCCTGCTGGAAGCCTTCCGGGCTGCCCGAGAGAAAACCTTCGTGGAGGTGATCACCGTGGACCAGATCAATGAGGGCTTCCTCTCCGGACGCACCCTGCGTGGAGCCAGCGTGGTGCAGCCGCTCAAGGTGCCGGTCGGTGAAGGCGTGGTCGGACAGACCGTCAGAATGGTCAGCCAGCCCGGCAAGGGCATGCTGGAAGTCGTGCGGGTGCTGGACCTCAGCGCTTGATTCTCTGGTGGGCCTGCTTCTGGCAGGCCTGCCTTTTTTGTGGGGTGCTTATGACGCTTTTTGATGATCCGATTTTGCAGCAAGCCAGAGCGCTCGCCGAGATGATCTCTGCCCTCCCTCTGGATGAGCAAGTCCAGAAACTGAATGCCGTGCGGGAACTCCTGCACGAAGTGAGCCCATTCCGGGACCATCCGGTGGACCTGGTGGTGTGGGTGGAGCCCGACCGGGTGCAGGCGAATGCCTACAACCCCAACAAGGTGGCCCGACCTGAGATGGTGCTGCTGGAGCGCTCCATTGAAGCGGACGGTTTCACCCAGCCGATTGTGGGGTTTCCCGAGGATGGCGGCTTTGAGGTGGTGGATGGGTACCACCGCAGCCAGGTCGGGCAGACCAGTAAGCGGGTTCTGCAGTCCACGCATGGTTACCTGCCGGTCACCCGGATCCGCTCTGGGCAGCAGGGGTTGTCGGACCGCATGGCGGCCACCATCCGGCACAACCGGGCCAGAGGTGAGCATGGGATTGTGCCGATGATGGAGATTGTGGCGCAGGCTTTGCAGCTGGGCTGGTCGGATGACCAGGTGGCGAGGGAATTCGGGATGGATGCGGATGAGGTGCTGCGTTTCAAGCAGCAGAAGGGCCTCAAGGAGCTGTTCAAGGGGCTTGATTACAGCCCATCATGGGAATGAGTCTATATACAATTCTTTAAAAATAGTCTATAATGATTTGCGTAGGAGGACAGACATGAACAGCCAAATTTACGCCTTCAGCCTCACCGAAACCGAAGCCGCCATCAAAGCCAGTACCGCCAAAACCGGACTGCCCCACCACCGCACCAGAGCCACCGTTGCCCTGATCGCCCACGTCATGAACCTCGGCATCGAAATGGGCGTCACCAAACTCAGCGCCAGCGGCAAAAACACCGTGTTCATCCAGCCCGTGAACGGACGCAGCGACCTCAGCGGTCACCTTCACCAGGCGCTCGGGCAAATCAAGAACAGCCCCCTCGCCAGCACCTACACCGCACTGGCCAGCAAACCCATCGCAGAAACCCTGCCTGAGTTCGCTGGAACGGAAGCCGCCTTGAAAGGCCAAGCGACCCGCAAAGCCAAAGCTGCCGCCGCTGACCGTGCCGACAAAGCCACCCGTGCCGTCGAGCAAGCCAAACTCGAAGACCTGCTCGACCGGGCTTACATCCAAGCCAAGAAAGGCACCCTGCCTTCCGAGGAACTCCAGAAAGGCGTGCAGGCTTACGGCACCCCCGCGCAACAAAAACGCCTGGTGGGCATCACCGGCTTCGCCCAGCGCATGGTCACCGAACTGGCCAGCAAAGCACAGCAGGCCAGCGCACCCAGAGTGACCACCCCTGCACCCACCACTGAGCGCAAAGCCCCCAACCCCCGCCACCTGTACCTCACCCGCGAAACACCCCCTCTGGACACCCCTGTGCTGGTGAACGGCAAAGCCGTGGTGTACTACGAGCTCGGTAAGGTGTGGCGCAGCGACGAAAGCACCCCCAGCATGTACGGACACCAATTCCTCGGGCATGAAGGGGAATACGTGCGTTTCGCTTACTACCGCGAAGCCACCCCAGAGGAAACCCAGCAGGTCCTGGACCGTCAGGAAGCCCAGCGTGCAGCCGAACAGCAGCAAGTGCAGTTCAGTCGGAACCTGAAAGTGCTGTTTGCTGAAATCCGCACGGAAGGCAAAACCCAGCCCGACGACCAGATCCTCTGGGAGACCACTTCCCTGCACTACTGGGACCGCATCAGCCTGCGCCTCCAAGACGACGGGAAGACCCTCGTGGGCACCCGGTACGAATTCACCTTCGCTGACTCCCCAGAGTATTTCGTGCGCTCAGTCCCAGTGGCGGACCTGTCCGAGACCGCTCGGGTGGCCCTGAAGTTCATCACCGAGCATGCCCGCATTGATGGTCGCTTCCGTTCCGCTGCACTGATCTGACCCCCATTCCCGAGCCTGCCGGGGAAAGCAGGCGTTTTCCGCTTTTCGCTTGAAGCCCCCAATTCACCTCCAGGAGGACAGACATGAACAGCCAGCCATTCACCCCTGACCAGATCCGCTTTGCCCACAAGCTCGCCTGCGCCCACGGTCACCTGTGGGCCACCACCCTCACCGAAGAAGAAGCCGTGGCCTGCAGCACCCCCAGAGAATTCATTCAGGCCCTGGAGGCCGCTGGGGTGCACCCGGATGAGAAAGGCATCTGGCATCCCATTTTGGCCTCCATCGACCCTGAGCTTGGTACCATCGGGCACACCACCTTCTCGGGACGCGCACGGTGGCTCATTGACCGTGAGGATGGAGCCAGCCTGACCGTTTGGCGTCCGGATCCAGAGGGGGGTCGTGATGGGCACTGCGTGCTGCATGTTTTCGTTTACTACACCGGTCAGGTGGATTTGCTTCACGGGGACACCCCTCAGCTTGACGATTCCCTGTACGCTGAGCGGCACGTGCAGGCCCTCGCGGACATGCTGCGCCCCCTGATCGGCGAGGAGCGCACCACTGAACTTGTGCAGCCCCTCTTCAAGCTGGCTGAGCCTGTGGACCAGCAGGAGAGACGCCAGAGCCTCCTCGGGGAAGTGCAGGGTCTTGCATCCTATTTGGACGATGCGGGGCTGCAAGAGGTGATCCAGGATTTGCGTCAACGGACGCTGGCTTTGGGACTTGAGTGACTGGATGGGATGTTGCACCCCTGTTGCAACATCCCCCTCGCAGAATGATTTGAGGAGGACAGACATGACCAGCCACACCGAGCACCTGAAAGCCGAAATTGCCCGTCACCCATCCACCCGGATGCTGCTCGACCAGGTCCGCATTGAAATGGGCCTGCAGCACCCCCGCCTGACTTTCTTCAAGACCATGCGGCTGGTGGTGAACCGCCCGGACCTCCCGGAGGTGACCGGCACCCTGATGGCCCATGAGGGCACTTTCCCGAGCCCGAGCATTGATCTGCTGCACCCGGATTCCGTGCAGGCACTGAGGGGCTACCAGGGCGTGGACTGGGGGCACTCCCGGCTGCGCTTCAACCTGCTGATTGCCGGTCCTGCCTCTGGTCCGTTGTGGTTGCAGGGGGTGGAGGTGGACGTGCCGCACTTGCGCCTGCAACTGCTCACCGATGGGCAGGTGCACGGCAGTTGGGTGGAGACCGATGAGGCCACACCCACCCCTCTGGAGAGGCAACTGGAGATCTTGGAGCGTCTCGCTGTCCGGCACCTGCATGACTGCTTGCACCTGTACCGCAAGCCCTTCCCGGACCGGTTGGTGTTCCAGGTGACGGACCTGCTGACGGGAGAGGTCACCCACCCGCCCCTCACCCGGAACGTCAGGGACATTCTGGAGGGCAAGCTCACCACCAGAGCCAAAGAGTTGATTTGAAACCAGTGAAGTCCGACACCCCGAGTGACCCTCGGGGTCTTTTCGTTTCAGGTGAACTGGAAGGCGTGGCGTTTCCGGCCGTCGTTGAACAGGTAGGTGGTGCCGGAGTCGGTTTCGAAAGCGCGGAGTTTGCGGGTGGAGCCCATCACCTTGCGGGATTCCAGCAACCGGGTGGTTTTCGGGATCCTGTCCGGCCAGGGGACCTCCACGGCTTTCTTTGCCAGCAGGGCGTCGGCAAGCCCGTCGATGGTGGTGTACTCAGGCATGGCCTGCTCCTTTCAGGGCAGCGAGGCCCGAGCGGATCACCTCATCGAGGACTTCAGGGGTGTGGCCACGCTGCAGGAAGTGCTCATGCAGGAGGCGTCTGGTTTCCTCGGGCAGGTGGTGGAGGTTCACGGGCTCCTCGGCTGCAGCCTGCAGATCCTGCGTGGCACTCGACCAGAATGCCTTCAGGATTGCCTTGCCTCCCTCGGGCATCAGGCACAGGTGCTGGTAAGGGCGGTTGATTTCCCCTTTCAGGTTCGGGTGGTGGGACCGGATGGCAGCCCAAGCTTGAGCCAGCATCTCGGCTCGGGTGACGCCCTTGAAACGCCGGGCATCCGGGGCCTCCCGGCTGTTCTCCTCCACGTAACGCAGCACGTCCTCAGCCAGCTCCAGGGTGCGAGTGCTGTATTTCATATTCTGCCTGCGGTCTCGGTGATCTGGGCCTGTTTGAGGAGGTCCGTGCTGGTCATCCGGGCGTACACGGCCTGCAGGTTCCGCTCGTAGCTTGCCGGGTCGTAAGGGGCAGCCATTTGCGTCCTCAGGGCCTCATGCAGCACATCCATGAACCTCGGGGTGAGACTCACGAGCTGCATGCCTTTGATGATTCCGGTGGTGGCCTCCACCATCAGCACATAGAACGGCACCCTTTGACCATCGTGTTGTGGAGCACCACGCTCCGCCTGAGGGGTGCGGTGCACCGTGAAAGGGCTGTCGCTCCAGTCACAGCAGCCCTCAATGCGGTACAGCCAGAAGATCTGGTCCTGCTGGTAGTAAATCCCGAAATCTTTGGTGCCCCTCTTGAGGGCCTGGGTGTCTTTGCTGGTGACGCCATTCCAGAACAGCACCAGTTCCATTTCTTGCGGCGTGATCCGCAAGTGGCTGATTTCCGGCCAACGGGTCCTCTGGGGGTGGTACAAAGCTCCGACCTTGTATTCGTGCATGAGATCAAAATACAACGCCAGAGCGTCAAACTGCGTCGGACCTCAGGTCAGTTTAAGTGCACTGCGGGACTTCGGTGAACTGTGGGTCTTCTTTGACCGGTTCACAAGAAAAAGCTTTTCCGTGAATGCCCTTAAATCAAGAGGTTGATTAAAGCCACTCCCTACCTTCAATGCTGCAGGATCATTTCGCGTTAACGAGGTGTGCTTCGGTTCTGCCTCTATTCTGATTTTGTGGGGCCAGCACATCACTGTGGTGTGAGACTGGCACGTTACCCGTCTGATGAGACTGGCGACATCATGGTTTTTGAACTCTGAAACCTTCCGCCCATCGTGTCTTTTTTACGTTCCACAAAGTCCAAATGAAGGTGTTTAACATACCGCAAACGTCAACAATCCGCCATCAGACAACGAAAACACTTTCCTTCAATCTTGCAGTACACTGCTCTACATGAATGTGCTGACTGGCGAATTAAAGAACTGGGCAAGAGATGACATGATCGAGCCCTTCGAGGAGCAACTGGTGCGCAATGCCCAGAGTTCCATGGGGATCAATCGTGGTCTGTTCAGTTTCAGATTTGCCTGTCGGTTGTGGGGGTGATGAACATGAACAATGCGTGCGCAAGGAAAAGACCAGTGCTTCCGACTTCCAATCATGAACACTGATCTTTTCTGGGGCGCTCTGGTGAAAGGCCCTGAGTTTTGAGTGCTGTGCCTGACTTCCGACGGTCGGGCGCAGCTTCCATCCGGCCATGGAGGTCCGAACTTGAGTCACAGTATACGCGTTTATGTCGTTTTTGGCATGTGGCTCTTTGTCAAGCCTTCCGAAGCTGGAAACGTGGTTCTGAAAGGAATACCCATGAGCAATCGTGTATTGCAGGTTCTTTTGGCTTCGCTTGTGCTGTTGGCTTTGGTGTTTGGGTGGTTTAAAGACCGAGATTTGTTTCAAAATCTGCTTTTGGCGATGGCCCCCATCGCATTTAATGCGTTGGTTCAGAATCAAGGTCCGTCAGGCAAGGGGGACTCCCAGAAGTCTTGATTGCTGGCATTGGTTTGCGAGTTGTGATTCAGCCCCCCGAACTCTCGGGGGGCTTTGCTTATTTGAGGATGTCTTCAAACCATTTGATTTCCTTTTGGTCGAGCAGGGCGCACTGGATGCCTTTGAGGAACCGATGGAGTTTCTCTGGATTCCCGAGGAGGTTTTCAGAGAGGGCTTCGGTGACTTCGGGTCCAGTGAAGAAGGGGCCTCTCTGGGTGATTTCGGTGCGTTTCTGGACGTCGAACCATTCGAGGTTTTTGGTGATGCGGGCTTCAATTTCGGGGATTTTGGCTTGGGTTTCTTTTGGAAGGTTCTGGAGCCCTGCTGGGCCTTTTTTGGCGTGCCGTTTGGTGAGGTAGCTTTTGAGTCCGTTGATGTCGCTGTAAAGCTGTTGGCTGTTCGTGTAGGTCATGTCTGTCCTCCCATGCAAATCATTATAGACTATTTTTAAAAAATGGTCTATACGTTGTCTACGCTGGTTTGGCGACAGATGAAAAACATCAGCAACTTTTGAGCACTTGACCCCATAATGAAAGGCATGGACCACACAAAAACAATTGAGACCACATTTTCAAACATCCCAGATGCAATAAGTGAAGGCAAAAGCATTGTTTTGAAAATGATGTGGGAGGCATTTGAGCCCTATGTTTTGTTCGCTGGAAACGGCCTCACAGCTTTTATCTGCGCCGTTCTCGCTTTTGCCTTGCTGCAGCGTTGCGCCACAGAATTGCATGACCGCAACGTCCCAGGCATCCTGCTTTCTGGCTTCGGCAGCCTCATCGCGATCTATTTCGCTTACACATCAGGGCTTTATGCCGTTGAGCACCCCTCGCTGTTGGGCTTCATGGTGATGGGTTTCATTGTCGTGACGATCTTCAAAATTGTCACCGACCCTTTCGGGTTCTTTGAACGTTTGGCCAGAGGTGCACTCCGGCAAGCCGTGCGAGACTCTTTTTAAAGCAACTCCAGAGAGGGCCAGAGTATCCCTCTGGCCCTCTTTTTTCATGCACTTTTGTCAGTGGGCTTGCAGACCTCCAGCACCTCTTCCCTGCCGATCTTGTAAGGGAAAACCATGTTGGGGTATTTGATGCTCAGCTTCTTCGGGCCCACCCCGGCCACTTCGCCCCAGCCAAGTTTGGTGCGCACAAGGTCACCTTTTTTGATGTCTGCGATCACCAGGCCACCCACGCTTTCAAGTCGGGCACGCTCGAAAGCGAGGCGCATCTCCAGATGGTCAACGATCCTCTGGTAGTACCGTTCGAAGTCCAGCACTTTTTTCTCAAAATCCACAGGTTTCCCGTCATCTTCAAAGGCATAAATCCTTTCCAGCCGGTCTCTGGTGCCGTCCCGCTCTCTTTTGGCTTTGCGGTGGTCGGCTTCAAGGCGCAGGATCCTGCGGTAAATCACCTGCGGGTTTTCTTTCTGGGATTGCCTTCTGGCTGCTGCGGCTGCGCGATCCTTCCAGTAGGACGCCCGGTCGCTTTCAGCCACGGCTTTACTCATGGCATTGTGGGCCCGGCGCTGGGCGGCCCGAGCGCTGCGTTCGCTGTGATGGCCGATCAGGATGGGTTGCCCCATGTAGAAACGGGCGGAATGCTGGTCGCTGGCCTTCTGGAACCTCTGGGCCCGACTGGAGGCATTCTGGGCGTATTGCTCGAAGCGTTCAATCCGGTCTGAGAAGAGGGATTCGTGGACCACAATGTCGAAATTGCCGCAGATTTCGAGCACCAGGTCTTCGGTGCGGGTGCTCCATTTGGTGACGAGCAGTTCTTGTTTCGGCCACCGTTTGAAGCCCATTTTGATGAAGCGCTGGTAGATTTCGGGCTCCATCCATGTGCTGAGGTCCACCCTTAAGGTGTCATCGTCGAGGTTGTAGAAGGCTTCTGGTTGGTGGGTCATGGTCACTTGTCTCCTTTCAGAAAGCTGTTGTGGAAGGCTTCACTGTGGCCGAAGCCGAACCAGCATCCATTGCATCGCTCGTCGCTTCGGCCTTTGAAGCGGGGGGTGTGGTCTTGCAGGTTGAGGACTTTGATTTCATGGCCGTTTTCGGTGGTGCGGTAGAAGTGACGGAATTTGCCGTCACGGTTTTCGCGGAATTTGGGGGTGAAAGTGCTCATAGGGCCATCCAGACTTCTGTGATTTGTCCGTCGATGAGGTGGGCTCCGATCAGGCAACCGCTTTGTTGGGCTTTCAGCATGAGGTCTTGTGCATCGGGTTGGGTTTCGGTGGCCACCGGGAAGGTGAGCCAGTCCTGATCGATTTTCAGGGTGATGTGGGTGCCGTCTGGCTTTGCCCCCTGTTCTTTCTGGGTGTACCCCCACTGTGTGGGGATGATCAGTTGCCCAGTTTTGATGTCGTTGTCTTTGCAGTGCTGGTGCAGTTTGCGTTCTGCGTAAGCGGTGGCCCGTTGCCGGTTCATGCCGATCCTGTAGCCTTCAATCACCCAGTGGAGGTACACAGTGCCCAGAGAAAGGGAGGTCATGCGACCACCCCTTTTTCGGGCTTCTGGATGCCGAGCTTGGCCACGGCTTGCCATGCTTCTTGCAAGGCCACTTCTTCGTTTGCGCCGGTGAGGATGGCGAATTCGTACACGGTGTCGAAGGTGAAGGTGACGTCTTGTTCGATGGTCTGGGGTTGCTGGGTGTTTGGCATGTTGGTCTCCTTTGGGGTTGGGTGTCGCGCGTTTGCTTCCCGGCTGGGCGCGTCCTGATGTCATTTATTGTATATCAGATAGATATACTTGTCAACGCTTAAACCGCTCTGGGAGGACAAAAATCCTAATTGTTAAACAGAAAACAGCAAACATCTAACTGAGTACAAAAAGGGCAATGTTATCAAATTTGGTATTGACAGATGTTATCAAATTTGATAACATGAATACATAAGGAGGTGCATGAAATACCGCCAAATTCGGAAGCTCTTTAAGAAGGCAGGGTGGAAGCCCATCAGACAAGAAGGCAGCCACGAACAGTGGAGCAAAGATGGACAACTCGAAACCATCGCAGGACACGACGGGGACGACATCGACAAAGGACTGCTCAACAAGTACCTGAAACGACTCGGACTCAAATGACCAGAGGGGGCTTTGCCCCCTCCCCCACCCTTCCCAAGAGCCTCATGCACCTCCAGAAAGGACCAGACATGCCTTACCTCGCAGTCATCGCACACGAAACATCCTGGAACGGCTTCCTCGTAGACATCCAGGTGAGCGCCACCGCACAAACCCGAGAAGATCTCAAAGAACGCCTTGAACAAGGCCTGACCCTGCACCTCGACACCCTCCAGAAGCTCGGGCAACCCATCCCCGAGGCCAAAACCAAAACCCTTGAAGACATCGATGCCGAAGAACTTGAGGACTTCAACAACCCCGAAGCCCTCTGGATTGAACCAGCACCCATGAACCCCATCAGCGAACTCATCAAGGCAGCGCTGGCTGAATCTGGCATGTCTGAACGGGAAGTGGCGCGCCGCATGGGCACGGCTCCCGCCGCCATCAACCGCATGAAAAACCCCTTCTACTTCGGCCACAGCCTGCAAACCCTCAACAAGCTCGCCGAGGTGCTCGGCAAAAAATGGCAGCACCAACTGGTTTAAACCACGCACCAAAGGAAGGCCGGGAATCCCGGCCTTTTTCATGTTCACTTGCTGAAAAGGGACGGCTTCAAAGCCGTCCTTCTCAACACGCTGGGGGGTTCTACATGGCCTGCTTGGTGATCACCACCATGCGGGTGCGGGTGCCGGTGGCCCGGAAAGCTTCTGGACCAGAGAAACTGTTTTCGGGGTTCTGGTGGATGGTGGCATCCACGTGCTGCAGCCAGTCCCTGAACTGCTGGCTTTTGCGGTCGCTGCGGAAGAACGGACCTTCGCACATGATGCTGACCAGCCGGCCTCCTGCTTTGAGCAGGCTGTAAGCGTGCTGCACATGGTCGATGTCTGCACCTTTTTCGAAAGGTGGATTCATGACCACCCGGTCAAAACACTCACCGGTCAGGTCCAGGAAGTCCCCTTGGTGCACCGTAAAGCCTTTCAGGGTGAGCAGTTCTGCAAGGGTGCTGTTGATTTCCACGGCGTGCAGTTGCGCTGCAGGCTCAGCCTGCTGGATGGCTTCAAGGATGTCTCCTTTGCCTGCGGAGGGCTCCAGCACCACATGGCCGCTCTGGATGCTGGCGTATTGCAGCATTTCGTTGATGAGGGGTCTGGGGGTGGGGAAAAATCCGGGGATTTTGGTGCCGATCAGGTTGCTTTCGATTTGCTGGATGCGCTTGATGGTGGGGTCCGCTGGGGTGTCAAAGGTGGCCACCCAAGTGCAGGCATCGATCATGTCTTGCAGACAGGAAAACCCGAGGCTTTTGAGGGTTTTTTCAGTCTGGATGCTGTAGATGTATTCGATGTTGTAGCCGGTGCTGTTGAGGTACCCGGACCACCTGAGGAGGTCTTTGACCTGGCTGGCGCGGGTGATTTTGCTGAGGGTGCTGGGCAGTTGGTTCTGGCGGGCCACTTCTGCCATTTTCTGGAGGATGGCTTGCACTTGTTTCATGTGGTCGTGCTCGGCTTGTTTTTGGGCCCGGAAGTCTGCGCGCCTGCGGGTGAGGTTGCAGCCTGCGAATGCAGGAATGCTGAGGCGCACGATGGTGGCGTCAAGACCTCTGGCTGCCCGTTCGAGTTTTTCGGCGTGCTTTTCGCTGGGTGTGGGTTTGATTTTCCCTGCTGCTGGGGGGGTGGGTTCAGGGTCGGTGGGGTACAGGGGGATGTTTTGGGGTTCGGTTGCTTGCAGGGGGTTGAGGGTGTTAATGTGATTCATGGTCCTTCTCCTTCAGGGGGTTGGATTGGGTGTGACGAGCGCGTTTGCTTCCCGGCTGGGCGCTCGTTTTCCTTGATTTAATTGTATATCAGATTGATGTACTTGTCAGCCCCCTCTGGCTCCCAGAGCCAAAAAAACAGACCCGCGCAATGCAGGTCTGATGTTTAACAACTAACAGCTAACTCAACGGTGGCCACGCCTGCTCTTGCGCTTCTTCCGCAAATGGGAAGGCGCAACCCAGTTCTCTGGAGGCATGCCATACCGGGCATTCACCAGCTCCTCGAGCATCAAGGTCAAGGTGATGCCTTGCTGCTCGGCATGGTAAGCCAGCCATTGTTTTTGCCGTTCACTCACCCGGTAACCCAAAAGTTCAGTGAGCACTGGTGATGAAGCAGAGGCCTCGGTGGGCTTGATGGCGGGAAGCTCTGGGGCCTTGAGGGCCTTCCAGTTTTCAGAGGTTTTTTCGGTTTGTTGCATCACCTGCTGGCGTCTTTCCTCCAGCAGTTCTTCAGTGGTTTTCTTTTTCGCAGCCATCAGGAGTTCACCCACAAGCAGGTGGGCATGTAGCAGTCCACCGAATCAATGGAAATTCCGGCAGCGCGCACCGATCTGAAAACGGCAGGCTTGTAACCGATCTGGCCGATCAAATCCCATTTGAAAGTGTCTTTGATCAAAGAAGGAGCAATTTTGGAATCCCGATCGTTCCCGAGGAAATTCAGGAGGATGCCCACTTTGACCCTCGGAAACACCGAAAAAATGCCGTGCAGGTTGCGGGCCAGTGCGTAATCTTCAGCGGTGGGCTGCACCGGGATGATCACATGGGTCATGGCCGCCGCATAATGCTGGGCGTACTTCTGCACCAGCTCTGCGCTTGGAGGCAAATCCACAATCACATTCATGCCCTCTGGCAGGGTGTCTTGCAGGCCAATCACTGGGCTTTTGAGGTTGCTGAAATACTGGGTGGATTGTTTGGGGTCAAGGTCCACGATCACCCCTTGCAGCAGGTAGGCCAGGTGCACGGTAGTGGTGGTTTTGCCCACGCCGCCTTTCCCTGATGCCACCATCACAAATTTCTGGTTGGTTGCCATTTTTCGATCATAGCAGATTGTGTGAATTTAAACATTTTCTGTTTTCTGTTAGCTGTTAAACGATTTTATTTTACAGTTTCCCACAAGGGCTTTTTCGCGTTTTCACCTGTTGACAAGTATATCTATCCGATATACAATAAATGACATCAGGACGCGCCCAGCCGGGAAGCAAACGCGCGACACCCAACCCCAAAGGAGACCAACATGACCCACTTTGAAACCACCGAATGCACTTACTGCCAAGGCCACGGAACCCTCTTCAAAACAAGCCGCTCATACTCTAACGGGCAAGTTTACCCCGAGATCGACGAAGTGACCTGCCCCGAATGCGAAGGCACCGGAAACATCGAAATCGAAGTGGAAACCGATGGGGTAGCCGCATGAACCCAGACTTCGCTGCCATCGAAGAAGCCCTCGGCTTTCCCCTTTTCAACAACACCAAAGACCAATTTTTCCTGTTTGAAATCGGAGATCACGAAATTGGCATGCCCAGCCGCGCACTCTCCGCCCCCTACACCCTCACCGGCTGGCAGATCCTCACCAACAACGTCCCCTTCTTCGTGCTCTGGGCGCAAGGCAACCACCGCACCGTAGAAGAGTGCATCGAAGCCATCCACACCGGCCTGAACGTCCACACCCCCGAGGAGCTCAAAGCCGCTCTGGAATTCGAGCAACGTGGACTGCGCATCATCGCCAACCTGCAAGGTCCAGAAGGCCACATGGACCTGCTTTGCCTCGGGAATGGCCAGTGGCACGCCATGCTCCACGACGAATTCGACCCTGAACCCCGACTGTTCCAGAGTGCCGAGGAGGTGCTGGAATGCTACCAGCAGGCTTTCGAGCAGGGGGAAGCATGAAGTTCATTCCGGTCACCACCTTTGGGGGCCGCTTCCCCATCGATGACCTGGTGCGCCCCCACCTGCCTGCTCTGGTGGACACCGTGATGGTGTCCCACCAGTCCGCTTTGCAACTCCCACCCGGCAAGCCACCCGTGAAACTGATGATCGACAGTGGCGGCTTCGCCAGTCGGCACGAAAGCACCCGGCTCCACCCCCGAGGGGACCATGCCAGCATGACCGTGAAAGGGGAGACCCTCACCCCTCAAGGGGTGCTGGCCCTGCAGGAACGGCACGCCAGCACTGCTTTCACGCTGGATTTCATGGTGCTGCCCGAGCAGGACTGGCAGGAGCAGAAGCGCCGGTACCACTACACAATCCTGAATGCCCTGTGGGCAATCAAAAACCGCAAGCAGAAAACCATGCGGCTTTACGCCAGCCTGCAAACCCTGTGCCCGGAAACCGCAAAAGAAGCCGTTCGCATCTACCGAGATGCCGGGTTCGACGGGGTGGGGGTGGGTGCTCTGGTCCCGAAAGCCAGAGACCTCAGGGCGGTCCAGCAGGTGCTGGAAACGGTGCTGGAGGAAAGCGGACCCATGCACGTGCATGCCTTTGGCCTCGGGACCCCTGAACTGATCCACCTCATGCAAGACCTCGGGGTGCACTCCAGCGATTCAAGCAGTTACGTGCAGTGGGCCGCTTACGGTTGGAACTGGCAGGGGCGGGTCCAGCAAGGCCCCATGACCCAGCAATCCAGAGCAGCTCTGGCTGTGCAGAACCTCCGGGAGTTGCTGAGCATTACTGATTTTGATTACTGCACACGTGGAGCTGCATAATCACTGGGAGTCTAGAAGCTCCAAAATTTTCTCAGCGCTCATTTGGTGAGGTTGCCCCCAACTCCGCCAGCGCTCCAGCATTTTCTGATAGGAAGGAAACGTGTAGGGGTTGTGACTGTTCAACACGCCTTTAATATACTCATATTCTTTGGTGTCATCGATCAGGTGCTTGATGTAGGAGTGCTGGGCAAAGTGATCGTTGCCTGCAAAACCCTGGAATTTCACTTTTTCTTCTGGGATGGGAAACCCGAGGTTTTCGTTCGAGCGCTGCATCACGGCCACCATGTCCAGAATGGCTCGAACTTCTTCGCATCCATGCCGATCGAGCCCTTCGTAGAGCCCATCGCTCAATTCGTCTATTTCGAGTTCAAAGCCGTTTTCCAGAACTTTGATGTTCTCCTGATACTGCTCTGCCTGCAGGGGGTAAAGGGCTTTGAGGATGCGCATTTGCTGAATCATTTTGAACCGTTCAAACTTGCTGTATTTCATGGGTGCCTCCATTGGATTGAGCCCTTTCATTTTAAAGCCCTCGGAGGGGTTTGTCCTCTGCAACTTGGGAGGGGTCTACGATAGTGCGCTTTATCGTAGGAATCAGCAGTTATCTGTTAGTTGTTAAACGTTTAACGATGAAATCCATTGCGCCAAGTCAAAAGCAAGCCCCCTCAAAACCCTTTTGAGTATTCTGATACCTTCCGCACCCCGAAACCCCTTAAAACGCATTACAGCGCAAAGTCAATTTGAAGAAACTCCAAAAAAGCCCTGATCCCTAGACCAACCCACCCCAGCACCCCTCACCCATGAAAAACTGAAACCATGAAAGACCAACTGGTCCACGGCAAGTGCTGCACCTGCCAGCACCCCTTCGACTTTGACTGGCCAGACCTCGGGTTGGCCTACGCCTGCCCCAACTGCCACCGCATCCACCACCAAGTCATGATCGAGCTTTTCGAGGAACCCCTGTTCCTCCTCGGGGAAGCCACCCCAGATTTCCGCACCTGGCAACCCGAGATCCGGTTCATTGACGGGCAACCCACTGAAATCCCCTTCCAGAGAAACCTGAACTGAAAACCCCCCTCTGCGTGCTGCAAGGGGGCTTTCAGTTCCGTCAAACAGCAGATGTTATCTGTTTAACAACAAACATCTGCTGTTAAATGTGTAAACTGCATTGCTGCGGTCATTCCTCTTCTTCGGGTTCAGGGGACCAGTCCAGAGAGAACCCCCACTCTCCGATCACCTGCCGGCACTCACCGAGCTCACCCGGCTGGCAGGCCCGGGCTTTCTCCACTGCCCCGGTCCACCACGCCTGCACCGCCTCAAAAGGCAGATCTGGGAGTTTCTTGTGCATCTCCCAGAAGCAAGGCAGCAAACGGCTCACTGGCCACCACAACACCCGGCCCACCACGGCACCCTTTCGGGTGATCTCCAGCCATGCCGATGATGCCCTGCCCCAGTGCCCGAGCCCTGCCGCTTCCACCTCAGCGGCAGTCGGCCACGTCAAAAAAGGCTCCACGGGCAGACCGTCCCGCTCTCTGGCCCCATGCTCCAGCAGGTCATTCAAAAGCTCCAAGGACGACAGGGCGTCCGCTTTGGCCTGGTGCCTGGGCCTCAAGGTGGGCAACTTTCCGAGGGTGATCGCTGCACGCCAGCAGGCCTCGTCGAGCTTCAACCACCAGAACCCATCAAAGTACCCCCGGTGTTCCTTCACGAACCCCAGCCGTGATGAGGCCAGCAGCATCAAACACACCCAGGAGTTCCGGCCCTCCCACTCCAGAAGGGTGGGTTTCGGCCAGCAGGGACTCGGGTCGAGCCTCAGGGAGTAATACAGCCGCTCCCGATCAAAGTCCGCATTGAACGCCAGCAGGGTCTTGTCTCGCAAGAGGGGCTCAACGAGGTGCCACACCTCCGCGAATGACGGTTTGCCTTCCAGGTCCTCCATCCGGATCCCGTGCACCCTGAAAGCACCCTCCTCGATCTCATCCCGGATGGGCCTGAGGAGCTGGTCGTACAGCACATTCCCGTACCCATCAACGATGCTCAGGCTGATCACCTCGCCTTGCAGACCGGTGGTTTCGGTGTCCAGAATCCGCCAGGTGTCCCGAGGGTGACGCTCAAGGAAAGTCAGCACGTTCTGCAGGGCTTCCTGTTGGGCTTCTTTCAAATGGCGTTCGAAATCCTCAGCCATCTGCGCCTGCCGGGCTTCCTCTCTGGCCTGCAGGTGAGCCCACTCTTTTTCGTATGCCCGACGTTCATTTTCCGCCCGGGTCTCCTGGGCCCTCAGGATTCCGGCTTTCTGGGCTTCGGTGAGGGGTTTTTTGGGAACGGCTTCGCTGCGCCGGTACAGCAGGGCAGTGTCCCGGCTTGGCCCGTATGTCACGGTGGCCACATGCTGCTGGTTCGGGGCGGGCTTCAGGCCCTCCCGTCTCAGGGTGGTTTTGGTGACCAGTCCTTCCGGCACCTCCGCCCAACGGCGGTAATGGGGCCTTTCTTTCACAGGCTCAGGGGTTTTCAAAGCATGCTCAACCATAACCCATTCTACCAAAAAACCCTCTCTGAAACACGTTTTTCGGGCGTCAAGGGGTGTCGCCTAAGGCTTTCAGCAACCCCCACCAGAGCAGTTGCCGGGAGGCCCCAGCAGGGTTGTCAGGGCCAGAGCGGACAGCCCCAACAGCCACAGCTTCACCCACACCGGGTTTCTCTGGACGTTCATCAGCACCCACTTCCGGTGCCTGAGCAGTTGCCGGGTGGCCTCGGAACTTGGGCGTGAACGGTCGGAATGCAGGAGACGGCCAGCAAGGACAGGATCAAAAGGTGTTTCGTGAATCGGCGCATGCCTCCAGCATAAATCCTCAAAGGGCTTCATGGGCGAAAAAGACCCGAAAATCCGTAACACTTTCATGAAAGCGCCGCCTTCACCCCTCCAGAGCGCTTCAGGCCCTTCAGGAACTTCGCGGTCAGGGGGTCCGCACTCAGGGCTTCCTGAATCACCCGCTCGATGTCCAAGGGTGTTTCTGGTGCTGGTGCAGGCTCCGGTGAAGGCAGGGAAGGCTCTGGAGTGCCTGCAAGAACAATCATGAAATTCCCGGGGGTCAGGGCGGAGAGCTGAACCTGCTCGTGGTACTCACCGTCCTGGTCCCAGCCGGTCAAAGTCAGGTGATCACCATGGTGGGCAGTGAGGGTGTACTGCGCGCCCCGGTAACGCACGGTCATGCCTTCCAGCAGGGTGTCGCCGATGACTTCACGCCACTCGGCATCCTCCAGGAGTTTCTGGGTTTTGCGCTGCGCTTCAAGCGCTTGCGTTTGCTGTTCGATGGCCTGCAGGTCCTGCTCTTCGCGCACCCCTGCAGGGAATTGCAGGCGTTCCCCGAGTTTGGTCTGGGAGACGAAAAGCCCAGTGGCGTTGATGACCCTCTGGAAGCTGGGGGCTGCAGCAATGTCCTGCAGAAGCCCAGTCAGGAAGTCGAGGGGGTTGCCGTGGCGGATCAGGGCGGCGTACACCTGGCTGAGGCGCACCCCGGATTTCTGGGAGAGGTCCCGGAGGCGGTCGCGGTCCTCCTGGGGGATGCTTTCCGTATGTTGGTATGTACGGTTTTTGTTTTTCTCTCTTACAGAAACAAAGAAATCTTTTGATTCTTCCAAATTGCTTACATCAGCACATACGGAAAGCACCGGCTGGGCTCCTTTGATGACGTTGCGGACGGTGCGCCCGAGCATGCAGGGCAGCTCTTCGTATTTGTCGAGGGGCCTGAGGTCGCAGGCAAGCATGGCCATGCTGAGGCCCGCCAGCTCGTAGGCATTGGTGCAGGTCCTGAGCAGTTGCTTCCGCTCGGCAAAACTGATGGTGATGGTCATTGTTTCCTGCTCTGGCTGAATTTGAATGTGCATGATAACCATAGCCTTTCAATGTGCAACACGCCTTAATTCAGGCAATGAGGCACCGCCCAGCGCTTGCGCTGGTGAGACTTTTTCGGCTATGATGGATTCCAAGTTCTGAGGTTTGGGATCCATCAAACCAATTTGTTTGTCCGTTCCCCCTGGGTGTCCCCACACCCAGGGGTCCTTTTTGCGTTTTCCCGGCTCGCCAGCCGTCCTTGGGAATGATTATTCCACGCTTGTGGCGTTTTGTGCAGCCCTCCCAGAGTGGGGGAGGGGTGGTCTTTTGGGAGGGGTTCAGGTGGTGTCATGCATGTGGCACGGCTCCTTAATGCTCAAAAGTGGCTGGTTTGGGTTTGCGGAAAACACTCAGTCGTTCTGGTTTTCGTTCAATTGGGCTTTGAGGTCTTGGATGAATTGACTGAGGGTGAGCCTGCCGGTGGCCAGAGTCACCTGGTCTTTGAGTTCTGCTGCTTGGATGCGTCCGGAGAGGCAGGCCTGTTCGAGCAGTTTCAGTTCGTCTTTGCTGAGGTGCTTTTTGAGGAGCAGGTTCAGGGCGGGTTTGGCTTCCTGGTACTGCTCTGCAGGGGTGAGGGTTTTGAGTTGTGCTTGCTGGGCTTCGAATTCTTTGTGGGCCTGCTGTTCGGCCTGTTCGACGTGCAGGCGTGCAATTTCAGTGAGGGCCACGGTGGTCACGCTCTGGGTGCTGGGCAGCACGTAACGATCGGGGTTTTTGAGGATGTCCACGATCAGTCCGGTCATGCTGCGGACCTGGTAGCCGGCTTCTTTGCGGTGCCGGGCGTAGGCCACTGCGGGTTCAATGCGGTCTTCGTGCACTTTGACCATTTCGGTGGCGGCACCCCGAGCGAAGCCAGCCCCGATGAGCATTTCCACCAGTGCCGGATCCGGGGCGTTGTCGTTCTGGAACCGGTAGGTGAGGGTTTGCTTTTTGCCGCGCCCTTCGAGCAGCACTTCTTGCAGGTAGCCTGCTGCAATGAGTTCTTCGTGGGCGGGGGTGAGGGTGCGCCGGATGATTTCTGGCCGGTCGCTGCTGATCCCGCAGGCGTGACGCCAGTCGTCGAGGTTCACGATGAGTTCAAGGGTGCGCACGCCTCCGGTGGTGCGGTGGGCCTCCAGAAGGCGGTACAGGGCCCTTGCGGGGGGTTGCTCCAGTTGGTGCAGCAGTTTGCCATCAAGCACGTGGGTGAACCGGGCCCGGATGCTTTCGGCGAGTTGCTCGCCGAGTTTGATGCTGAGGGTGGAGCTCTGGTCCAGCCCGGGCAGTTCGGTTTGTTCGTCTTTGCCGAGGTATTTGATGCGGTCGATGTAGCGCATGGTGTCTGTGCCCCATTTGCGCTGGTTGTTTTTGTCGTACCAGCCTTCTGAGACGAAGAAGCTGGTGGTGTAGAGGCGCACGAGGGATTCTTTGATGCGCTGGTAACTGCCGCCTTTTTTCTGCAGGCCTGCGAGGTCCACGAGTTCGTAGGCGGTGGTGTGCACCCAGCCGTGGTCTGGGCATCCTGCCCGCACGTAAAGGGTCTGGATGGCCAGCACAATGTCGGAGTCAATGCCATGGGGCCGTCCATCGGGTGCGACGCATTCCACGCGGTATGGGCGTCGGTCAATTTCGAAGGCGGTTTTCCATCGGGTGACACTGGTGTCCACCCGGGATTGGATGCTGATGATGCCCAGCCTGGCGATGTTGATTTCGTCACGGCGTTCAGCAGGAATTTTGTTCTGGCTTTTGGGCATGCTCCTCCAGGGTGATGTTGTTTTTTTTATTTAAATACTAAAAGAAAACAACATCAGTGTAACGATTTTTCTTTCGTTCCAGACGCATTTAGGGGGTGAAAACCACACAAAAAGGTCTCTGTTTGAGGGGGTGAATCACACAAAAAGGTCTCTGTTCTGG